>NZ_JBLYUB010000008.1:0-284693 GCF_049999945.1 Planosporangium spinosum
CGGTCCGCCGACGCCACCCGGCCCGGCGACAACACCCCCCGGATCATGCGTGCTACAGGGGCAGTCAGTCATACCGGGCCGAGCGACCGAGCAGTCCCCGGCTGGGGACGATCAAAAAGGTAACGGGTCGGCTGTCAGGCCGGTGGCGCCCCGGTGGGGCCGGCCGGGTCGCCGGTGACATCGACGTCGTGTCGCGCCGCGACGCAGGGGGCGACGGTCTTCATGGCGGCCGGTCGTACCGACGCGATTTCCCGGGTCGCCTCGTCATGGCCGAGGAACGGCGCCATGGTGAAGTAAGTCAGTACCGGCATGAGGCGGGGAAGTTCATCAACACGCCCAGATGCGACATAGCGGTGGATGGTGGCGTAGACGCCGCCGACGACCGACCCGACGAGATCGTCGGGTCGGTCCAGGTCCACGTGCGGGGGTGCGCTCACGAAGAACTGGTCGAAGCGGCGCAGGAGTTGGTCGCGTTCGTGCCGGGCGGCGGGTCCGACGGCGTCTATCTCGACGATCGCCATGGACGCGAAGGCCGGCACGCTCGCGAGTACGTCGAGCAGCACGTTCAGTGCCGCCGGCACCCCGGTCCGCCAGTCCGGCGCGGCCCGGTATCCCCGCTCCATCAGTTCCAACAGCACCCCGGTGCCGTGGCGGTAGGTGGCCAGGAAGGCGTCCTCCTTGCCCGCGAACAGGGCGTAGAAGGCCGGTCTGGTCACGCCGGCGGCGGTGCAGATGTCGCTGACCCGGGCGTTGACGTACCCCTTCTGGGCGACGGTGTGCACGAGCCCGTCGAACAGCCGGTCCCGCTGGGTGGCGGCGACCACCTCGGGAGGCAACCGGCTCGGCCCGCGTTTGATTGCTCTGGCCGGGTCGCGACCCGGTCGCGCGCCGGGTAGGGGGCCGAGCCCCAGGTCAGAGGTTGGGGAAGTGGTTGCTGACATTGATCACCTTCGTTGACTTCTTGACGTTAAGACCCTTCGAGGTTTATAACATCGATGAGTTTGTTTCCGTGTCATTTCATGGCGATCGGGGGCGGAGGAGGGCAGGTAATCCCCAGTATCGCCGCCGCGATCCCGCTCCCGGCACGGTCGATCAGTCAGCTGATGCGACCCGGTCGGTCGCGTGAATTGTCGGCATCGAGTGCGCGACCTCGTCGTGCCGTTGATGCGCGCACTCATTTCGTGGCGGCCCTGTCGAATGGGCGCCAACAATTTCATGGGGCGCGCCGAATTCTGCCGTTGCCGTGCTGGCGGTATCGACGCGGGTTCTGTGAACTCGTCCCCCATTCAGCTCCACTCTGTCCCGGGTCGTGCGGAGTAATTCCGTGCGCCTTTCAGCTAAACGCGTTCACTGGCCATCGTGGTGTACGGCCGGGCGGTCTGTCGTGGCATCCATCTATTCCGTGGGCGACCGCGCCGCAGAACAGAAGGAAACCTGTTCGAGATGAACTGTGCGCTCGGGGTGAACGTCAACTCGAGGCGAACGTCAACTCGAGGTGGCTCTCCTCACGGTGAACCCCGCCCCACGGTGAACCCCGCCCACGGTGAACCCCGCTCAAGCAGAGGTGACAGGCGACAAAGGGAGGCAAGGATGATGCTCAGGTACCGGTATCTCGCCGTCGCGACGCTCGCGGCACTGGCCGGCACGCTGCCGATGGCGGGCGCCGTGTCGGCGGCCGACCCCGTACCGGCGGCGGACGGCCCCGCCGTGCTCACCAACGGCGCCGGCGGAGCCGACCTGGCGGTCGGCGACGTCATCAGCGCCGCGCTGAAGGCCGGCACGACGGTCAACTTCTTCTCGTCGGCCAGTGGCTCGACCGGTGTCCGGTGTGCCGTGTCGACGTTCAGCGCCACCGTGGACTCCAACCCGGTGGCGCCCGGAACGGCGGAGGAGACGTTGACCGCCCAGAACTTCAGCAGTTGTACCAGCAACATCTTCGGTACGACCGGCGTCCGCGGTGTGACGGTCAACAACCTCCCGTTCCACACCACGGTGGACAGCGCGACGAAGTCCGTCACGGTCACCGGCTCCGCGGCCGGACCGATCCGGACCACCGCCGTGCTGAACACGATCCTCGGCACGGTCACCTGCGTATACGAGGCTGACGGCAACACGCTGACCGGGACCGCGGCCAACGACGACAACTCGATCACCTTCACCGGCCAGAAGTTCAACAAGGTGTCCGGACCGGCCACCTGCTTCGGCAACGGCTACTTCAGCGCGACGTACTCACCCGTCCAGAACTCCAGCGCGCCGGACACCCCGGGCGTCTACGTCAACTAGGTCCCTCGCGGCCCGGGCCGCCGGCCGCCGTGGTCGGCGGCCCGGTTGCTGGGGGAGTCCGGAGCCCCATGCAGCTGGGGCGCTTCGTGCCGCTGGCTGCTTCGTGCCGCTGGCCGCACCGCGTCCGCGGCTGTCGCGCCCCGCTCAGCCGTGCGCGGCCGGGTCCGCCACGTGGCCGACGAAGACCGGCAATCCGGTCGGGCGGTGCACCACGGCGAACGCGAACGGCCGGTCGGCCCTCACGACCAGCTCCGGCGGTACCCGCGCCGACGTGGGCATCATCGAGATGCCGGTCGCGGCGGCGGCCTCCGTACCGCGCTCGTCGACCGTGACGGTCGCGCGGTGCACCGCCTGGTCGATGTACAGCTGCGCGCCGCTGATGCCGGAGAAGTCGGCCGTGCCCGGGTCGAACGCCCGCCGCACGCCGAGGCGCACGAGCGGGTCGTCCAGGTCGATGTTGGTGCCGAAGTCCCAGCGGGGGAGCGCCACGCTGACGTACGCCGGCCGCAGCGCGGCGCCGACGGCCGCCATCGAGGCCGGTGCCAGCAGGTCGGCCGGGCCCGGCGGAGCGCCCGCTCCGGCCGGCTCCCCGGGCGCGGGCCCGGTGGGGACCATGACCCACATGGCCAGGTCGCTGTGCGCGTACGGCAGCTCGACAGTCTGCCAGCCGGCTCCGGAGGCGTACCGCAGGTCGGCGGCCAGGTGCATGGTCGGCACCTGGCCGACGTGGCCGTCGGCGCGGGTGAACGGGGCCGGCACGGTCGCGGACCGGTCGAACTCGTGCTCCCAGTCGGCCCGCAGGTAGACCGTGTTCGCCAGGACGGCAGCGGCGTCCGGGTCGAGACGGTCGAACAGCGTGGGGATCCGTCCGGCGGTCTGCGCCCGTACCCACTCGTTGATCGTCCGGATGGTGCGCGGCGAGTGGAAGTCCACCGGGTACACCCCGGCGCCGTACTGCGCGGCGAGCGTACGCAGGAAGGGTTTCTCGATCCGTAGCTGCTGTGCGGTGAAGATCGCGTTGTTGACGAGCAGCGTGGCGGGCCTTGCCGCGCCGGGGGCCGCGGCGGAGGAGCCGGAGGTGGCGGAGCCGGCCAACCGGCGGGTGGCGGCGTTGAACGCCTCGTCGGTACCCACCGGCGGGAAGCCGAACACGCCGTCGATCTCCGTGCCGGTCTCGCCCCGGGCGCCGGCCCGTACCATGGCGAACGCGTACCCGATGCTGACCGGCGAGACCACCCAGTTCTCCGGCGGTGCGGCGGTGACCTGGCTGAACCGGTACCCGAAGGCCGTGATACCGCGGGCGAGGGCGTCGACGGGCGCGTCCGGCGCCGCGGCGGCCCGCTGGACCCCGTCGCTGCTCAACCTGGTCACCGCCGCAGCGGGCGCGGCCGATGCCGGTACGACCGTCACGGCGGCGCTGACGACGATGCCGATGATTCTGGGCCATAGCTGACGGTTCCTGGCTGCCATGCTCGCCTCCGTGGTCGGTATCGATAGTCTCGGACGCCCGTACCGGCCCCGGCGGTTCCCCAATGTCGTGCGGCGCCCCGGTGCGCCGGCTAGCCTGCCTCCTTGTGAGTGGTAGCCGTCTGGCGACGGCCGTGGCGAGCGTGTTGATGGCGGCTCCCATGGTTGCGTCGCACCCGGATACGGGCACCACCCCGGTGGTGCGCCCGACGCCGGGCGCCAGCCGCCCGGCGTTCGTGCCGTGCCCCAGCCCGCCGGTCAAGCGGTCACCCCGGCCCAGCCCGCCGCCGCGCGATCCGGCGTGGGCGGTGATCGGCGGCGTGGGCCTGGCAACCGCGGGTCTCGCGGTGCCACCGAACGCGCCGGCGCTGCCCACCAACGTCAGCGCCACCTCGTGGGTGGTCGCCGACCTCGACAGCGGGGCCGTCCTCGGCGCCTGCGGCCCGCACGAGCTGAGCCCCCCGGCCAGCGTGCAGAAGTTGCTGCTGGTGGCCGCCGTCATGCCGAAGCTGGACCCGGCCCAGGTCGTCGAGGTCACGCAGTCCGACCTGGACTTCGAACCGGGAAGCTCGGCCATGGGGCTGCTGCTCGGCGGCCACTACCCGGTCGAGACGCTCTGGCTGGGGCTGATGCTCAACTCCGGCAACGACGCGGCCAACGTGCTCGCCCGGCTGGGCGGCGGCAGCGCCGGCCTGGTCGGTGGTCTCCAGGCGATGAACGACACCGCCCGCCAGCTCGGTGCGCTCGACACCCACGCCGCCACGTCGTCCGGCCTGGACGGACCGGGCCAGTTCACCAGCGCGTACGACATGGCGCTGATCGCCCGCGCGGACTTCGCCCGCGCCGACTTCCGGCGGTACGCCACGACCCAGGTCGCCACCGTGCCCGCGCAACCACCACAGGACCCCAAGGGCTTCCAGATCGGCAACGACAACCAGCTGTTGTACCAGTACCCCGGCGCGCTCGGCGGCAAGGTGGGCTTCACCGACCTGGCCCGGCACACCTACGTCGGCGCCGCCGAGCGCAACGGGCGGCGGCTGGTGGTGACGCTGCTCGGCGCGGAGGTCGAGCCGGTACGCGGCTGGCAGCAGGGTGCCGCCCTGCTCGACTGGGGCTTCGCGGTACCGGCCGGAGCGTCGGTGGGCCGGTTGGTCGAGCCGGGGGAAGCCGACCGCATGGCCGCGACGATGGCCTCGCGGTCGGCGAGTCCGCGGCCGATGGCGGGCCTACCCCTCACCCAGCGTCAGGAGCTGCGGTACTGGTCGCCGACGGTGGTGGGTGCCGCGGCTGCGGCCGTCGCCGCCGCGGGTCCGGTGGCGCTGCTGGTCGTGATCGGGGTACGGCGGCGGACACGGGGACCCGCCCGCTGACCGTCGCGGTCGCCCCGTCAGGGTGTGGGCCGGTCCCGATGGTCGTCGGCCCCGGCGGCCCGGCGCCGGCCGGAGCGGTTCGGTCGGGGCCGGGCGGTACGGGGCGTTCCGGGCCGCTCCGGTCGAGTGGTTCCGGGCTGGTCCGCGCCGGTGGTCCGCCAGTGGCCGGGGCGGTCGAGCCCCGGGGGGAGCGTGGTGGCGGCGTCCCCGTTGGCCGCGTTGAGCTGGGACTGGGTCAGGAAGATGCTGCCGCTGAGGTCGGCGCCGCTGAGATCCGCGCCGCGGAAGTCCGCCCCGATCAGGTCGGCCGACCTCAGATCGGCGTTCCTGAGGTCGGCCCCGATCAGGTACGCCCCGCGGAGATTGGCCCCCCGCAGATCGGCGCCGCTGAGTGTGGCTCCGATCAGGTCGGCTCCCCGGTGGTTCTTCCGGCGGCCGGGGACCCGGGACCGCACCAGCTCGCTGGCCCGCACCAGGAGCGGGTTGACCTCCGCACGGAGGGCCGCCACGTCCAGTCCCGCGAGCGTCTCGGCGCCGCCCCGGGTAAGGCGGTCGATATCGTCGCGCGCGCGGCGGAGGTCCTCGTGGACCGGTCGGGCCGGCGGCAGGGTCAACGCCTCGGTCACGTACCAGAGCAGCTCATGGAGCTGCCGCATGATCGGGAAGACCGCGAACATCTGCCGTGCGGTCCGCGGGTCCTCCCGCCAGTCCCGGCCGGCGAACGTGCTGCGGGAGACCTTCTGCCCCGCGCCGAAACAGTCGAAGACGGTGCAGCCGGGAAAACCCTCCTGGCGCAGGCGAGCGTGGATGCCGCAGCGGAAGTCCGGCTGGAGGTTGGCGCACGGCTGCCCCGCGTCCTTGTCGACCGCGAAGTCGGCCGAGGCGGCGAAGGGCAGCGCGACGCAGCAGAGGCCGAAGCAGTTCGCGCAGTCGGCTTGCAGGTCGGGACGTCCTCCGGCGGTGGGTGGGGCCTGGTGGTTCCGGGACAACGTGCTGATCTCCTGCCGCAGGACGAGCACCGCTGCCTGCCGCCGTGCTCTGGTACGTGCCCATTGTCCCCGATACCCGTCACCAGCGGCGGCCGGCTGTTGCGATCGAATCCCCCGGCTACGGCCACTCGACCGCCCGGCCGGGCCCGCGCCGCGTGAGCCGGCCGGCCCGCGTGCCGACGTCCGGCCCGCGTGCCGACGTCCGGCCCGCGTGCCGACGTCCGGCCCGCGTGCCGACGTCCGGATCACCGGTGGCGGTCAGTCACCGGCGGCCGACCAGGCGGACCAGCGCTCCACGTCGATCGCGACCACCGGCCCGGCCGGTGGCTTCTCCCGGTACTGCGGGTAGCGCAGCGCCAGCAGCGCGATGGCGTCACGGCCCTCGGGGGAGCCGGCGTCGAGTACCCGGCCCGTCCCGTCCGCTCGCACCCACCACAGCGCGCTCCAGTCGTCGGAGTAGTGGTCCACGAGGACGGCCACGCGGGGGTTGGCCCTGATGTTGGCGAGCCGGCGCAGCGACGTGGAACGCTTGGGCTTCGCGTCGACGGCGCTGTACACGGTCGCACCCGTACCGGTGCCGCTGTCCGCGACTGCTCCCTCGGTGCGGCGCTCGCCGGCGAGGGCGAAGACCATCGGTACGAGATGCGGGCGGCCCTCGGCGTCCGCGGTGGCGAGCCGGGCGACCCGGGCCGCCGCGAACCGCCGGCGCGCCTCCTCGTCGGTCATCCGCCGGTGAACTGGACGATCGCGTCCTCCCATGCCTCGAGCGCCTGGAACACCGGACCGGCCGGGCCGGACGGCAACCAGTGCAGCGCCCGCCGCACCCCGGCCCGCTCGAAGCGCTCGAGGACGGCGGGGTCGGGCGGTGCGGACAGAATCTGTACCTCGACGTGCCGGTCCGCCCGCGAGCGCAGCTCATTGATGCGGTCGAGGAGCGTGTCGTCGCCGCGCCAGTTGGGCATCCACGCGTCGCCGAAGGCGAGTACCCGGTCGAGCACGGTCGGCCCGTCGCCGCCGACGAGGACCGGCGGGTGCGGGCGCTGGGCGGGCTTGGGGTACGACCAGATCCGCTCGAAGTTGACGTACTCGCCGGAGTAGCTGGCCTCTTCCTGCGTCCAGATCGCCTTCATCGCCTCGACCCGTTCGCGCATGATCGCCATCCGCTTGCGCGGGTCGGTGCCGTGGTTGCGCATCTCCTCGCGGTTCCAGCCGGCGCCCACACCGAACTCGAAGCGCCCGCCGGACAGGTGGTCGATGCTGGCGACCTCCTTGGCGCAGGTGATCGGGTCGCGCTCGATGACCAGGCAGATGCCGCTGCCCACGCGCAGCTTCGTGGTCGCCGCCGCGGCGGCGGTCAGCGCCACGAACAGGTCGTAGCAGTGCCAGTACTTCCGCGGCAGTTCGGTGCCGGGCGGCCCCTCGGGCCAGGGGCTCTCCCGGCTGGCCGGAATGTGGGTGTGCTCGGCGAACAGCAGCGCGTCCTGCCCGTGGTCTTCGAGTGCGGAGGCCAGAGCGCCGGGGTTCATGCCGTCGTGTGTCGGGAAATATCCGATCCCGAAGTCCATTCGTCGAGTCTAGAAGCCACCGGCCCGGCCTGCTCGGCGAGCGCGCGGGGGCGCCGGGGGCGCCGGGGGCGCCGGGAGTGACGGGAGCGCGCGGGAGCGCCGGAAGCGCCGGGAGCGCGCGGCCGGTCTGAGCGCGGACCTCCCGTGATCGTGGGCATGTGACGACCTGTCCGCGCCGCCAACTGTCCAAGATCGGCGAGTTTAGGGGCTGTACCCCGTGGAAGGGCCCTGTCATGTCGGCGCATCTCGCGCGCCGCGCCCTTGCCGAACTGATCGGGACCGCGCTGCTGGTGTTCTTCGGAGCGGGTTCGGTGGTCGCGGCCATCATCGCCGGAGACGGCAGGCTCGACTACGCCGGGCTGGGCGTGATCGGCCTGGCCTTCGGGCTGGTCATCGCGGTCGTCGTGGACGGATTCGGCACGACCTCCGGTGCCCACGTCAACCCTGCCGTGAGTATCGCGCTGGCGGCCGTCCGGCGGTTCCCCTGGCGGGACGTGCCGGCGTACCTGGTGGCGCAGTTCGCCGGCGGGATACTGGGCGCCCTGCTCATCGTCGCGGTGTTCGGCCGCCGCTCGACCGAGATCGGCGGCGTGGGGCTGACCGCCCTGAACCCCACCGCCGGGTACCTCAGGGGGGTGGTGGCGGAGGCGGTGGCCACCTTCCTGCTGCTACTGGCGATCATGGCGCTCGCGATCGACCGCCGGGCCCCGCGCGGCCCCGCCGGCCTGCTCATCGGACTGTCGGTGAGCGTAGCGATCTTCGTCATCGGCCCGGTGACCGGCGGTTCCCTCAACCCGGCCCGTACGTTCGGCCCGTACGTGGCGAACGCCGTGTTCGGCGGGTTCACCCCGTGGCGGCAGTTCTGGGTCTACGTGGTCGGCCCGGTGGTCGGGGCCGTCCTCGCGGTGTTCAGCTACGTGGCGGTGGCCCGGCCGGTCCGTGAGGTGCCCCCGGAGGTGCCGCAGGGCGCCGAGGGCGAGATCGAGGGGCGCCGGGTGCCGGTCGTCGACCAGGCCGACCGCTCCAGCCCGCTGGACGGGGACCGGACGCCCGACCGTAACGACCGGTCGGCGGAGCACCCGCGCGGCAACGACGAGGGAAGGTGAGCGATCATGCCGGGAACCGCCGCCATATCGGGCAACAAGGCCGTCACGTACCTGGGGCCGGGGCGGGTGGAGGTCCAGAGCACGGAGTACCCGCGGTTCGAGCTTCGTGAGGGCCCCGGGGTCAACCCGGTGAACGTGGGCCGCAAGACCCCGCACGGCGCCATCATCAAGAGCATCGCGACCAACATCTGCGGCAGCGACCAGCACATGGTCCGCGGCCGCACCACCGCGCCGCCGGGGCTGGTGCTGGGCCACGAGATCACCGGTGAGGTGGTGGAGACGGGCCGGGACGTCGAGTTCATCAAGGTGGGGGACCTGTGCTCGGTACCGTTCAACATCTCGTGCGGGCGCTGCCGCAACTGCAAGGCGGGCAAGACCCACATCTGCCTGAACGTCAACCCCGACCGGCCCGGCTCCGCCTACGGCTACGTCGACATGGGCGGGTGGACCGGCGGCCAGGCCGAGTACGTCATGGTGCCCTACGCGGACTGGAACCTGCTGCCGTTCCCCGACAGGGAGCAGGCGATGGAGAAGATCCTCGACCTGGCCATGCTGTCGGACATCTTCCCCACCGGCTACCACGGCTGTGTCACCGCCGGCGTGACCACCGGTTCCACGGTGTACGTCGCCGGTGCCGGACCGGTCGGGCTGGCCGCCGCCACGTCGGCGTTCCTGCTCGGCGCGGCCGTCGTCATCGTCGGTGACCTCAACGAGCAGCGGTTGGCGCAGGCCCGCAGCTTCGGCTGCGAGACCATCGACGTGTCCACGGGCGATCCCGCGGACCAGATCGCGCAGATCCTGGGCGTACCGGAGGTCGACTGTGCCGTCGACGCGGTCGGCTTCGAGGCGCACGGGCACGGCCGGCAGGCGGCGACCGAGCAGCCCGCGACCGTGCTCAACTCGCTGATGGACGTCACCGCGGCCGGGGGAGCGATCGGGATCCCGGGGCTCTACGTGACCGGTGACCGGGGCGCGACCGACGAGGCGGCGCGTGCGGGCTCGCTGTCGCTGCGCTTCGGTCTGGGCTGGGCCAGGGCGCTGGCGTTCTTCACCGGACAGTGCCCGGTGATGCGGTACAACCGCCAGCTCATGATGGCGATCCTGCACGACCGGGTGTCGATCGCGAAGAACGTGAACGCCACCCCGATCCCGCTCGACCAGGCACCGCAGGGGTACCGCGAGTTCGACCAGGGCGCGGCGCGCAAGTACGTCCTCGACCCGCACGGGATGCTCGGCAGGACCGGCTGAGCGGGAGCCGGTCAGACCCGGGCGATCGGATCCGGGCCGGCGGCGACCAGGTCGAGCGCCAGGGCCGCCGCGCCGAGCAGCCCGGCGGACGAGCCGAGGGTGCTCGGGTACACCCGGACCCGGCGGACGAACTCCATTCCGGCGAGGTCGGCGACGGCCGCCCGCAGCGGCGTGAACAGGAGGTCGCCGGCCGCGGCGATGCCTCCGCCGATGACGACCTCGTCGAGGTCGACCAGCGCGGACGCCGACACGATGCCGGCGGCCACGGCCCGGGCCGACCGGTCGAACGCCCGCAGCGCGACCGGGTCGCCGGCACGGGCGCTGGCGGCCAGGGCCCGGCCGTCGGCGACGTCCCCAGCCGGTACCCAGCCCTGTTCGACCGCCCAGCGGGCGATGTTCGGGCCGCTGGCCAGCACCTCGACGCAGCCGCGCGAGCCGCACGGGCAGGCCGGACCGTCGAGGTCGACGATCACGTGCCCGATGTGCCCGGCGTTGCCGGTCGGGCCGGCCAGGACCTTCCCGTCGAGCACGATGCCGCCGCCGACCCCGGTCGAGACGACCATGCCGAGCAGGGACCGGCAGCGGTGGCCGCCGAAGCGGTACTCGCCCAGCCCCATGCAGTGCCCGTCCCCGGCGAGCGCCGCCGGGCGGTCCGGCAGCAGGTCGGCCAGGGCCGCCAGGATGCCGAAGCCGCGCCACGCCGGGATGTTGACCGGGCTCACGGTGCCGCCGGCCGGGTCGACCGGCCCGGCGCTGCCCAGGCCCAGCGCGACCACCGTGTCGGCGGGTACCGCGGCCAGCGCCTGCTCGACGGCCGAGCGCAGCGCACCGGTCACCACGTCGGGGTCGCGGCTGGCCGGCGTCGCCACCTGTACCTGGTTGCTGATCGTGCCGTCGGCGTCGACCAGTGCGGCGGCCAGCTTGGTGCCGCCGACGTCGACAGCGAGTACGGTGCTCACCCTGGCGATCTCCCGAGGTCGTTGACGCAGCGTAGGACCGGCCGGCTGGTCAGCGCGGCGGGGTCCAGTGGCTGTCGGGTCCGTACCGTGAAGGTGACCGACTCGCCGGGCAGCAGGGTAACCAGCGCGTCGTCGACCTCCGCGGCCGGGTCGAGCCGGTCGGGGAAGAGGGCCAGGTCCCGCAGCACCGTGCCGGCGGTGACGGTGACCCGCAGGCCGTCCGGCACGGTGACCACCTCGGCGCGGTACTCGGCCGGCGGGTAGGCGATCTCGTTGTCCTCGGCGAAGAACCACCAGGCCCGCAGGTCGCCGGCCTCGACGCGGAGCAGCTCGGCCGCCGGTTCGCCGGGCGTGGCGACCTCCGCGGGCAGCGCGCATGTCAGTGCCGACCGGGCGGGTACCCGCAGGTCGACCGGGTACGTGGCGCGCGGGGTGCCGTCGAGTGTGTACCGGGTGACGACCGCCTGTCCGGTCCACTCGGTGGCGGCGTCGTTGACCGCGACCAGGGCCAGGGCGTCGTCGCGCGGCTGGATGGTGAGCAGCCGGTCGGCGTACCGCTGGCGCAGGGCGTACCACAGCGGCTTGCGCCGGCCGTCCGCGTCGACGGCCGACCACGACGTCGCCGGCCACGAGTCGTTGAGCTGCCACACGATGGTGCCCATGCACACCGGCCGGTGCGAGCGGTGGTGCTCGACCGCGAGGCTGACCGCCCGGGCCTGGTTGACCTGGGTCAGGTAGTGCCAGTCGTCGAAGTCCCGCGGCGCGGGCAGGTGCGCATCCAGGCCCCGCCGCAGCTTGGCGTCGCCGTCTTCGGCCTTCTGGTGGTGGAGCATGCCGGGGGAGGTGGGGGTGAGCGGGTCGTCGGACAGCCAGCGGCGCAGCGTCGCGTAGGCCGGTGGCGCCTGGAACCCGAACTCGGCGGCGAAGCGCGGCACGTAGTCGCGGTAGTGCGGGTAGTCGATCCGGTTCCACACCTCCCACTCGTGGCTGGTGCCGTGCGCCGGGTCGTTGGGGTGCACCTCGGGCCGGCCCGACCACGGGCTGCCCGGCCAGTACGGCCGGGTCGGGTCCAGCCGGGCCACGATCTCGGGCAGCAGGTCGAGGTAGTACCCGGCGCCCCAGGTCCGGTCGCCGAGTGTGTCCTGCCACCCCCAGTCGTGCCAGCCCCAGATGTTCTCGTTGTTGCCGGTCCACAGCACCAGGCTGGGGTGGGCGGCCAGCCGGACCACGTTGTCGGCGGCCTCGGCCGCCACCTCCGCGCGCAGCGGCTCCTCCTCCGGGTACGCCGCGCAGGCGAACAGGAAGTCCTGGCCGACCATCAGCCCCAGCTCGTCGGCGGCGTCGTAGAAGTCGTCGGACTCGTAGACGCCGCCGCCCCACACCCGCAGGTAGTTGGCGCCGGTCTCGGCGGCCTGGGTCAACCGGGTCTCGTACCGGGCCCGGTCGACCCGGCTGACCAGCGAGTCGTCCGGGATCCAGTTGAACCCGCGGACGAACACCGGCACGTCGTTGACGACCAGGGTGAACGGGGTGCCGTGCGCGTCGGGGGTGGTGTCCAGCCGGACCGAGCGGAACCCGACGCGCCGCTGCCAGCGGTCGAGCGGCTGGCCGTCGGCCGTCGCGAGCGTCACCTCCAGCGGGTACCGCGGCTGGTCGCCGTAGCCGCGCGGCCACCACCGGGCCGGGTCGGCGACGGTCAGTTCCAGCGTCGCCGTGTGCGCCCCGGGCGCCAGGTCGGCGGCCGCGCGTACCCCGGCGACGGTCGCCGCCACGGTGAGCGGCACCGAGGCGGACTCCTCGGTGGCCCGCTCGACCTCGACGTCGACCCGGACCCGCCCGGTGCCCGACTCGACGGTCACCAGCGGGCGTACCCGCGCCAGCCGGGCGGTCGACCAGGACTCCAGCGCCACCGGGCGCCAGATGCCGGCGGTCACCACGGTCGGGCCCCAGTCCCAGCCGAAGTTGCAGGCCATCTTGCGGATGAACTGGTACGGCTGCGGATAGGCGCCGGGCCGGTCGCCGAGCCGCTCGCGCAGCCGCTCGGCGTACGTGTACGCCGACGCGAACGCCACCCGCAGCGTGTTGGTGCCCGGGCGCAGCGCGTGGCGCAGGTCGAAGCGGTACGACCGGTGCATGTTCTCGGTGCGCCCGACCTCGACGCCGTTGAGTGACACGGTCGCGACGGTGTCCAGCCCGGCGCAGGCGAGGTCGGTCCGGTCGCTCCCACCGGGAGAGTGCGCGAAGGTCGTCTCGTACGTCCAGTCGGTCCGGCCGATCCAGCCCAGCCACGCCTCGTTGTCGTCGACGTACGGGTCCGCGATGACCCCGGCGGCCATGAGGTCGGTGTGGACGCAGCCGGGTACGGCGGCGGGGACGGGGTGCGGTACCCGCGACCCGGAACCGGCGCGCACGGACCATCCGTCGTGGAGCGGGCGGACCGACCTCAATTCTTCACGGCTCCTTCCATGATCCCCCGTACGATCTGCCTACCACCGAGGACCAGCACGACCAGCAGCGGGGCGGTCGCGATCAGGGCACCGGACAGCACCCGCCGGTAGATGACGTAGTTTCCGCTGGCCAGGTCGGACAGCGCCACCATCGAGGTGGGGTAGTCGGTGCCCTGCAACTGGATCAGCGGCCACTGGAAGTCGTTCCAGGTCGCCACGAACGTGAGCAGGCCGAGGACGGCCAGGGCGGGGCGGATCGCGGGCAGCACCACACTGCGGTAGATCCGCATCGTCGTCGCGCCGTCCATCCGGGCCGCCTCGATCAGCTCGTCGGGTACCGCGCCGAGGATGAACTGTCGCATGTAGAACACACCGAACGCGCTGACCAGGATCGGTGCGATGACGGCCAGCAGGGTGCCGTTGATGCCGAGTTTGCCGGTCAGGATGTACAGCGCGACGATGCCGAGCTGGTTGGGGATGGTCAGGGTGAGCACCACGAAGATCATCAGTGCGTCGCGGCCGGCGAAGCGGAGCTTGGCGAAGGCGAACCCGGCCAGCGAGCAGAAGAACAGCTGCGCCGCGGTCGCGACGACCGCGACGATCACGCTGTTGACCAGCGAGGCGGAGAAGAAGACGTCCTGGGCGGAGAACACCTCGCGCACGTTGTCGCCGAACCGGCCGCCCGGCAGCACCTGGGGCGGCGTCTTCGACACGGCGGACTCGTCGCCGGTCGCGATGATGGCCATCCAGTAGATCGGGAACGCCGAGAACGCCAGGACCAGCAGCAGGGCCAGGTACGTCCAGCGGCTGCCGGGCGTGTCCTGCGGCGCGCGGGCGAGCACGCGGCCCCGCGGCCGGTCCGTCGTACGTGGGCGGCTCACTTGTTCCCCCCTCCGAGCCGGTTGGTGAGCAGCGCGTTGACGGCCGAGACCACCAGGATGATCGCGAACAGCGCCCAGGACATCGCGGCGGCGTACCCGAGGTTGAGGTCCTTCCAGCCGACCTTGTAGATGAGCTGGGCGACGGTCTGCCACTGGCCGCCGGAGCCGCCGGTCGCGATCTGGGCGTTGTAGTCGAACAGCATGGGCTCGGTGAACAGTTGCAGGCCGCCGATCGTGGACAGCACCACCGTGAAGATCACCACCGGTCGGATCATCGGGACGGTGATCCGCCAGAGCTGGCGCCACGGGCTGGCGCCGTCGAGGGCGGCCGCCTCGTACACGTCCCGCGGCACGGTCTGCATCGCCGCCAGGTACAGCAGCGCGTTGTAGCCGATCCACTTCCAGTTGACCATCGTGGCGATGGCGATCCAGGACGCGGTCTTGGTCGCGTGCCAGTCGACCGGGTGGCCGGTGCTGCTCAGCCCGAGCAGCGACAGCACCCAGTTGGCGACGCCGTGGTCGCGCTCGAAGACCACCTTGAACACCAGCGTCGACGCGACGATCGGCGTCACGTACGGCAGCAGCACGCCGACCCGCAGCCAGCTCTGCGCCCGCAGCCTGCGGTTGAGCAGCGACGCGATGACCAGCGCCAGCAGCAGCTGCGGCACGGTGGACAGCACGAAGATGCCGAACGTGTTGTACAGCGCGTTCCAGAAGCTGTCGTCGTGCAGCAGCCGGCTGAAGTTGGCGCCGCCGGCCCAGCCGTCGCGGGTGGGGTCGTCCAGCCGCCAGGTGCGGAACGCGACGACCCCGTTGAACAGCAGCGGAAACAGGCCGAAGGCGAAGAAGAGCAGGAAGAACGGCGCGATCAGCAGGTACGGCATGGCCCGCGTGTCGAGCCGGAAGAGCCGGTCCCGCCAGCTCAGCCGGGGCGGACGGGGTGGGCGGACCGGAGCGCTGTCCGGCCGCGTCGGTACCGGTGGCGCGCTTCCCATGGCGGTCAACTCGGGCCTCCTGGCGGGTGCGGGGGACGGGGTACCCGGAGCGGGCTTGAGTAGCCGGTGGGCCCGCTCCGGGTGGACAGCCGCGCCGGGGTCAGCCCTGCGCGGCCTTCTGGGCCTGCTTGACCGCCTCCGCCCAGGCGTCGGAGCCCTTGAGCTGGCCGGACTCGACCTGGCGGAGGACGTTCTCGACGGCCACCCGGGTCGGGCCGGCCTTCTTGCCCTGGTACTGCGGCTGGAGCTTCGCGGCGGTGCCCCCGAAGATCTGGCCGACCGGGGCGTTGGAGAAGAACGGGTTGGTGAAGGTGGCCAGCGCCGGGTCGGAGTACAGCGCCGGCTGTGACGGGAGGTTGCCGACCTCCTTGAAGATCTCGATCTGCTGCTCCGGCTGGATCAGCCACTGCACCAGGTCGTACGCCTCCTTGGTGTGCTTGCCCTGCTTGGGGACGGTGAGGAAGGAGCCGCCCCAGTTGCCGCCGCCGCCGGGTACCGCGGCGATGTCCCACTTTCCGCTGGTACCGGGCGCGGTGTCCTTGATGTGGCCGAGCATCCACGCCGGACAGGCCAGCACCGCGAAGCTGCCGTTGACGAACCCCTGGTCCCAGCCGGTCTGGAAGCTGACCAGGTTGGCCGACAGGCCGGCGGCGATGGCCGCGGTGGCGGTGTCGAAGGCGACCTTCGGCCCGCCGTCCATCTGCAGCTTCTCGTCCGGGCTGAACAGGCCGACCGGTTGCTGGCTCAGGACGGGGTTGAAGATGTTGGTCGCGCTGTCGACGAACTTCTTGCCGGTCTTCGCGGTGTACTGCTGGCCGACCGTGATGAAGTCGGTCCACGTCGGCCACAGCTTGGAGACCTCGTCGCGGTTGGTCGGCAGCCCGGCGGCGGCGAACAGGTCGGTGCGGTAGCACATGGCCAGGCCGCCGACGTCGGTACCGAGGCCGAGCTGGGTCTTGCCGTCCGGCGACAGCGACAGCTTCCACTTCCAGGGCAGGTACCTGCTCTCGTACTGGCCGGCGCCGTGGTCGAGGAGGTTGACGAACTTGTCGGCTTGAGCGCGGAACGAGACGATGAAGCCCTCGTCGATCGCGGCGATGTCCGGGGCGCCGGAGCCGGCGATGAGCTTCTTCTGCAGGTCCTCGTGCTGGGCGTTGTACTCGCCGGAGTTGAGGACGATCCTGATGTTCGGGTGGGCGGCTTCGTACTTCGGCTTGAGCTGGGTCAGGCCGAAGTCGCCCCAGAAGTTGATTTTCAGCGTGATCTTGTCGTTGCCGCCACCGCCGCTGTTGCCGCTGCATGCGGCGAGAACAGCCGCGACCGTGCCGACGGCCACCGCCCGGAGCGCCCGGGACCAAAACCGTTTCATGCCATCCTCCGCGGGACGTGGAAACGGCTCAGCCGACGCAGGGTTCACCTCGTACTGAACCGGATAAGTGGCCTCACCGTAGAAGTGACAACGAAGGCTGTCAATGAGTCGTTAGGAGGCTGTTACCAGCGGAGGCGGCCGGGTCCCCGCCCGGACGGGAGCGTTCCCACGCGTGGGCCCCGCCGGTCCCCGCGTCCGGGCCGCTCCGGCCGTCGTCGTCCGGCCGCTCCGCCCGTCGCCGTCCGGCCGCTCCGCCAGTCGCCGTTCGGCCGCCACCCGGTACCGGTAGGCGCTCCTTGATCACGCATACTGAACCGCATAAGTCCGCCGACCCGAGGAGACCAGTGGTAAAGCGGCCGACCATCGCCGACATCGCCCGGGAGGCCGGCGTGTCGAAGGGAGCCGTCTCGTACGCGCTCAACGGCCAGCCGGGCGTGTCCGAGGCGACCCGGGAACGGATCATCGCGATCGCCCGGCGGATCGGCTGGAACCCCAACTCGGCCGCCCGCGCCCTGTCCGGCGCCAGTGCGGGCGCGGTCGGCCTGGCGCTGTGCCGGCCGGCGCGCATCCTCGGCGTCGAGCCGTTCTTCATGGAGCTGATCAGCGGCATCGAGGCCGAACTGTCGGCCCGCTCCTGCGGGCTCACCCTCCAGGTGGTCGCCGACCACGACGCCGAGATCGCCGTCTACCGCCGGTGGTGGGGCGAGCGGCGCGTCGACGGGGTGCTCGTGGTCGACCTGCACGTCGACGACCGGCGGGTGGACGTCCTGCGCGAACTCCAGCTGCCGGCGGTCGCCATCGCCGGCCCCGGCGACTTCGGCATCCCGTACGTGTGGATGGACGACGCGGCGGCCATCGAGGAGGTCGTCGAGTACCTGGTCGCGCTCGGCCACCGGCACATCGTCCGGGTCGGCGGCCTGCCGGACCTGCTGCACACCGCGGTCCGCACCCGGGCCTTCGCCGCCGTGTGTGAACGTCTCGGCGTGCAGCACGCGGTGACCGTACCGAGCGACTACACCGGCGAGGAGGGCAGTCGCGCGACCCGCCGGCTGCTCAGCTCGACGCCCCGGCCGACAGCGATCATCTACGACAACGACGTCATGGCGGTGGCGGGGCTCGCGGTGGCCCAGGAGATGGGCCTGTCGGTACCGGCCGACCTGTCCCTCGTGGCCTGGGACGACTCGCTGCTGTGCAGCCTGGTGCACCCGGCGCTGACCGCGGTGTCGCGTGACATCCCGGCGTACGGCACCACCGCGGCGCGGCAGTTGCTCACTGTGGTCACACACGGGTCGGCGGAGAACGTCCAGGCCGAGACCGGTCACCTCGTGCCGAGGGGCAGCACGGCCCCACCGCGCTGACTCCGGCTCCCGCGCTCCCGCTCCCGCCCCCGTGATCGTGGAGGATTTTCCGTGTGGGGACACGGAAAATCCTCCACGATCACGCAGATTGGCGGGGCGGTCGGCTAGGTTTGGAGACGGGAGCCGGTCATGGTCATTGTCGACGCGCTCGTCTTCCTCGCGGCACTCGGTGCGGCGGGCACCGCGGCGAGCGCGCGCATCGTCAAACAGTACGAGCGGGGCCTGGTTTTCCGGTTCGGCCGGATCCGGGAAGGCGTCCGCGGACCCGGACTCGCGCTCATCACGCCCGGTGTCGATCGGTTCCGCAAGGTCAACATGCAGATCGTGACGCTGCCGGTACCCGCCCAGGACGGCATCACCCGCGACAACGTCACGGTCAAGGTCGACGCGGTCGTGTACTTCAACGTGGTGGACCCGGTCCGGGCCGTCGTCAACGTGCAGGACTACCGCTTCGCGGTGCTCCAGGTCGCGCAGACGTCGCTGCGCTCGATCATCGGCAAGAGCGACCTGGACGACCTGCTGGCCAACCGGGAGCGGCTAAACCAGGGGCTGGAACTCATGATCGACAGCCCCGCACTGGACTGGGGCATCCACATCGACCGGGTGGAGATCAAGGACGTCTCGCTGCCGGAGTCGATGAAGCGGTCGATGTCGCGGCAGGCCGAGGCCGAACGCGAACGCCGCGCCCGCATCATCTCCGCCGACGGCGAACTCCAGGCGTCCCACAAGCTGGCGGAGGCGGCGGCCACCATGGCCGACACCCCCACGGCGTTGCAGTTGCGGCTGCTGGAGACGGTCGTGGAGGTGGCCGCCGAGAAGAACTCCACCCTCGTCCTGCCGTTCCCCGTGGAACTGCTGCGGTTCCTGGAGAAGCCCCACGGCGCGGCGACCGCGCCCGCCGCCCGGGAGACGGAGCCGCTCGGTACCGAGCCGGAGCGGCTCGAATCGCAGCGGGGACCGCTCGAATCGGATCGGGGGCTGCTCGGTAGCGGGTCCGGGTCGTTGGGTGACCTCGACGCCGTTCCGGCGCCGGGCCGGCACGCCGACGGCGACCGGGCCGCCTGACCGGGTGGTGTGACCGACCGTCCTCACCGGAGAGCCGCATACATCCGGCCGGTGCGGGCACCACCCCCCGATGACCGCGACGACCACCAGGAGGAGCCGGTGAGCACACCGGCACCGAGCTTCGACGGGCGGGTCGCGCTGGTGACCGGCGCGTCCGGCGGGATCGGCTCCGCCCTGGCCCGCCGGCTGGCCGGCAGCGGCGCCGACCTGTCCCTGACCTACACCAGCCACGCCGAGGACGCCGAGAGCCTCGCCGAGCAGGTACGCGCGACCGGCCGCCGGGTGACCGTACAGCACGCCGACCTCGCCCACCCGGACGCGCCGCACGCCGTGGTCCGCCGTACCGAGGAGCGGGTGGGCCCGGTCGACCTGCTGGTGACGGCTGCCGGGGTCGGTGTCCGCAGGACCTGGGAGGAGGTGGACCTCGACGGGTGGGAGCAGACCGTCGCGGTGAACCTGCGGGCACCGTTCTTCCTGGCCCAACAGGTGCTGCCCGGGATGATCGAGCGCGGGTACGGGCGGATCCTGTTCTTCTCGTCGGTCGCCGCGTTCACCGGCGGTGTCGTCGGGCCGCACTACGCGGCCAGCAAGGCCGGGCTGCACGGGTTGACGCACTTCCTGGCCTCCCGGGTGGCCGACAGCGGGGTGACGGTCAACGCGATCGCGCCGGCCCTCATCGCCGGTACCCGCATGCTGCCGGTCGGCCCGCACGACCCCGAGCGGTTGCCGCTGCCCATCCCGGTCGAGCGGCTCGGCACCACCGAGGAGGTCGCCGACCTCGCGCTGGCGATGCTGCGCAACGGCTACCTCACCAGCAAGGTGATCGGCCTGGACGGCGGGCTGTACCCGTACTGACCGCCGGGGACCTCGGTACGTCAGTACCGGAAGCGGGCCACCAGGTCCTGAAGTTGGCCGTTGAGCCGCGTCAGTTCGGTGGCGGCGCGCTCGGTCTCGGTGATGGCGTCGGTGGTCTCGGCGGCCGCGGACGCCACGTCCGTGATGGCGGTGGCGATGGTGCGGCTGCCGTTGGCCACCTCGGTCACGCTGTGGCTCATCTCGTTGGAGGTGGCCGCCCTCCGCCGCGTCACGGGGTTCGCGTGATCACGGAAACCTTTCCGGGTTCCGCGGCGGAAAGGTTTCCGTGATCACGGTCGGCCGGCGGTCCCGGTCAGCCGGCGGCGGTCCCGGTCAGCCGGCGTCGAAGTCGCCCCGCTTCACGCCGGCGACGAACGCGCTCCAGGCGGCGGGGGTGAGGACCAGAGCCGGACCGGCCGGGTTCTTGCTGTCGCGTACGGCCACGACGCCGGGCAGGTTGTCGGCGACCTCCACGCAGTCGCCGCCGTTGCCGCCGGAACGGCTGCTCTTGCGCCACCGGGCGCCCGAGATGTCGATCACGGAGTACTCCATTCCTCGCAGTGAGATCATCGGAACTCGGCACCGGGCTACCCGAACGCCGGCAGATCATGACTGATGGCGATACGCGGTAGCCGGTGCGCGGCGTGCGGTCGCCGACGTGCGCCGTGCGGCATCCGGCGCGCCCGGCGGTTACGTCGTGTACTCCCTGGCGATGGCGGCGATCAGCCCATGTGAACGGGGCTCGTCCAGACAGGCGTCGACCACGCTGCGCCAGACCTCCGCGTACGCGGCCACCTCGGCCGGTTTGTCGAGGTACAGCGCACCGGTGAGGTTGTCGCTGTACACCGTAGCCGGCTCACCGTCCCGACCGCCGGCACTCTCGGGAAACTCCAGGATCGTGAACGCGCCGCAGGACGACGCGCGGTGGAGGCCGGCGCTCAGCGGAAGCACCCGGACCGACACGTTCGGCCGCTGCGCCATGTCGACCAGGTGCTCCAGTTGGGCCGCCATGGCGTCCCGGTCCCGGATCGGCCGGCGCAGGGCCGCCTCGTTGAGCACCACGTCCAGCCGCGGCGCGGCCGGTACCCGGCGGGTGAGCAGTCCCTGCCGCTCCAGCCGTACGGCGACACTGCGGTCGAGCTCCTCCGGGGTGGTCTCCGGGCGGGCCACCTGGAACGTCTCCGTGGCGTACGCCTTGGTCTGGAGCAGGCCGGGGATCAGTTCGGACTCGTACTTGCGCAGCCGGCTGGCCGCGCTCTCGAGCCCGACGTACAGCTCGAACCAGGCCGGCACGGCGTCGCCGTAGGAGTGCCACCAGCCCCGGGCCCTGGTCTCCTTGGCCAGCCCCATCAGCGCCTCGGTGATGTCCGGCGCCACCCCGTACACCTGGCACATGTTCTTGACGTCCAGCGCCCGCATCGGGACGGCGCCCTTCTCGATGCGCCACAACCGGGGAGTGGACCACTCCAGCGCCTCCGCCGCGGCCCGCACCGTGATCTGCGCGTCTTCGCGTAGCTGTCGCAGGTAACGCCCCAATTGCCGGCGCGGCACTGTGGAACCGTGGTCGGTCGTCACCGGATTCCCTTCCGTTCGTAATCCTGCCTGGATTGCGTCCGTAATCGCCGGTAGCTTCGCCGCGTAATGGCGACCGTCGGATCATCGCGACTTTCGAACAGCGCGGCAACACGTTGCGCTCGTAACATTGCGCAGCCGGCGCCGCCGTCCCAGGATGGGCGGCACGGAGCGTGGCGGGCCCGCCGACGGGTATGTCGCGGGAGGGTGGCGGGCCCGATGGCGTACGGAGGGCGGGGCCGCCACGCTTCCCCGAGGGGAGCAAGGGGGGGCGCGTCATGGGCGCGGCGGATATCCACCTGCCGGTCCGTCCTACCTGGACCTGCGTGTGCTGCGGGAACGGCTGGCCGTGCGAGACCGGCCGCCGCCAGTTGCTGATCGAGTACGACGGCGCGACGGCCATGTTGGGGCTGGTGATGAGCACCCACTTCGTCCGGGCCGCCGAGGACCTGCCGGTCGTGCCGGCCGGTCAGCTGTACCACCGGTTCGTCGGGTGGATCCGCAGCCGGCCGCGGCGGCCGGTCAACCGGGGCCACTGGGCCTGGCCCGCCGACCCGGGGCGCTGGTTCCGGCTCGCCAACCGCGGTCACTGGAGCTGACGCCGGTCAGGTGGACGGCTGCCGCACAGCCTCCGGTACCGGCGGGTTGAGTGAGCCCAACCCTCGTCCGTGATCACGGAGAGTTTCGGTGGCATAGCACCCCGAACTCTCCGTATTCATGGAACGCTGGGTGTCATGGACCGCGATGTGCTCGCCGAGCGGGCCCGTGAACTCGCCGACTACCTGGCCACCAGCGCCGTCCGGGCGGTCGCGCTGACCATGGTCGACAACGCCGGCGTCACCCGGGTCAAGACCGTTCCCCGGCACCGGCTACCGGACGCCGCGGCGTGGGGGATCGGGATGTCGCCGGTGTTCGACGTGTTCTGCGTCGACGACTCCATCACGACGAGCCCGCACGTGGGCGGCCCCGTGGGCGACCTGCGGCTGCACCCCGACCTCGACCGGCTCACCGTCCTCGCCGCGCAGCCGGGCTGGGCCTGGGCGCCGGTCGACCGGTGGACCCAGGAGGGTGAACCGTACCCGGCCTGCCAGCGGATGTTCGCGCGGCGGATGGCGGACCGGCTGGCCGGCGCCGGGCTGCGGCCCAAGGCGGGGTTCGAGGTGGAGTGGTTCGTCGGCGCTCCCGTTCCCGAGGGGCGGGCGGTGCCGGCCACCACCGGACCGGCGTACGGGATGACCCGGGTCGTCGAGCTGTCCGACTACATCCGTGACCTGATGGACGCGCTGGACGCCCAGGACGTGCCGGTCGAGCAGTTCCACCCGGAGTACGCCGCGGGGCAGCTGGAACTGTCCGTCGCGCCGGCCGATCCGGTGGTCGCCGCCGATCTGGTGGTACTGCTGCGCCAGACGATCCGCGGGGTGGCCGCCCGGCACGGGCTGCGGGTGTCGTTCGCGCCCGCGGTCACCGCCGGCCAGGTGGGCAACGGGGCGCACCTGCACTTCTCGGCCGCGGGCAAGGAAGGGAACGTCTTCGCCGGTGGCGACGGCCCGTACGGGATGACCGCCGTCGGCGAGTCGATCCTGGCCGGCCTGCTCGACCGGCTGCCCGCACTGGTCGGCGTCACCGCGCCGAGCGTGGCGAGCTACCTGCGGCTGGTACCGCAGCGGTGGGCCGGCGCCTTCCAGTGCTGGGGCCGGGAGAACCGGGAGGCGGCGCTGCGGTTCGTGACCGGCGTGACCGGTGCGCGGGACACGGCCGCCAACGCCGAGCTCAAGTGCTGCGACGGCGCGGCCAACCCGTACCTGGTGGTCGGCGCGGTGTGCGCGGTGGCGGCCGCCGCCGCGGGGTTGCGGCTGCGGCTGCCCGAGGAGGTGACCGTCGATCCGGCGTCGCTGCCGGAGCCCGACCGGCCGCCCCGGCTGCCCGACTCGCTGCCGGCGGCGATCTCCGCCCTGGAGCGGGACACCGTGCTCGCCGACGCGATGGGGCCGGAGCTGTTCCAGGCGTTCCTGGCGGTCCGCCGCGCCGAGGTCGAGCTGTTCGCCGACCGAGAGCCCGAGGACGTCGTTGCCGCCACCCGCTGGGTGTACTGACCGGCCGTGCGTCAGACCGTGATCGGCAGCCATCCGACGAAGCGGTCGTGCAGGTCGCCGGCCGGGGCGGTGCGTAGGCACGGCCGGGGTGTCTTCGTGGCTGATTGGGGGCGCTCGAAGCGGTTCGCCAGGTGGGTGACCCACAAGGCGGCTAGGGGCGCGGTTCGACCGGCTTGGCCATCTGCATGCTGGTGGTGCGGAAGCCGAGGCTCTCGTACAGCCGGATCGCGGCCGTGTTGTCGCCGAACACGTTGAGCGCGAGGCGGGGTACCCCGCGCCGGGCCAGCTCGTCCTCGGCGGCCCGCATGGTCGCCCGGCCGTGACCGTTGCCGCGGTGCTCGGGGTCGACCGTGATCTCGTAGATCCAGGCCGTGTCGGGCCGATCCGGCGCGGGCAGGCTGATCCAGACCCACCCGACCGCCACGCCGTCGGCCACGGCCGTGAACAGCAGTGCCCCGTCGGTGTCCACGCCGTCCGGGAGCAGTTCGGCGCTCTGCCGCCGGGCCTCGGCGCGGGCCCGGTCCAGCGGCAGGTTCCGGGACCGGTGCAGGTCGAGGGCGTACTCCTCGATGAGCGTGCCGGTCCGCGCGGCGAGTTCGGCAGCGGTCATCGGGCGCAGTGTGAAGGTCACGTCGGTGCAGGGTACCGGCCCGGCCCCGGACCGGGCGGTCACGTCCGGGAGACGCCGGGCGGCGGTCACTCCGCGAGGCCGGCGGCGGCGAGCGCGCGCGCCGTACCCGCCCGTAGCCGGCCGTCGGCGCGGACCCGCCGGCTCAGCTCCAGGTGGACGAAGACCGTACCGGCCCGGGACGCGGTCCGGGCCTGGACGTTGCGGGTGCCTTCGAGGTACCCGCCGGGGGTGTCGCCGGACCGGCGGGTGGCCAGGCCGAGCGCCGCCAGGTGGTCGGCGACGTGGCCGGCGGCCCGGACGGCGGCCGGGGCGGGCGCCGGGGCGCCGGTGGAGACCACCGCGTCGACGTCGGGCAGGTTGCGGTCGGCGAACCCGTGCAGTTGCAGTTGCGGCAGGCGCCGGCGGGCCGCCTCGGCGGCCAGGGCGTGGAACAGGGAGCCGTCGTTGTGCGCGACGTCCGCCGCGCCGCCGCCGGCCCGGCGGTGCGCGCCCGCCATCACCAGGACCGCGCCGGGGGTGAGCGCGAACAGGCACGCGCCCATCCGCTCGGTACACAGGTCGGAGTGGGGGTGCGGTACCTCGACGACCAGGCCGGCCGGGGCGGACAGGTCCACCGCGACGACGCCCCACACGCCATCGCGGTACATCGCGTACCGGCGCCCGGTACCGGCGTCGACCTCGTCGGTGTACGCGAAACCCAGCCGGGCGAAGGCGGCCGCCGCCGCCAGCGGGTCGGGGCGGGCCCGCAGGACGTGACCGAGGGCGGACACTGCCAGCCGTCGCTCGCCGGGGCGCGGGTCACGGTACGGCTGACCCGGGTCGAGGCGCGCGGCGATGACGGCGAGGTGCTCCTCGAGACGCGCGCCGAAGGCGGCGAGGTGCTCCTCGGGACGCGCGTTCACGGCGAGGCGCTGACCGTACCGGGAATCCCCGGAGCCCACCGGTGAAGACTACGCCGGCGTCGGCCCTGTCGCCGTTGCCCGCAGGCGGCGCCGCGCGGCCTCGCTGCCGTCGCCGTCACCGGCGGCGAGGCACGCCTCGGCCGCCTCCTTCCAGTACCGCTGCGCCTCGTCCGGGTCGTCGAGTGCGGCGGCGGCGTCGCCGAGGTACAGCAGCACCCGGCCGACCGGCTGCGCCGTGGACCGCCGCAGGCGCAGGCTCTCCAGGAGCAGTTCGCGGGCCCGTTCCGGGCGGGCCGGGTCGCCGCTGACGAGGACCGCGCCGGCGTTGAGCAGGACGGAGGCGTAGCCGCGCCGGTCGCCGGTGGCCTCGTAGCAGTCCAGTGCGGCGTGCCAGGCGTGCGCGGCGTCGAGGCGCTCGCCGAGCCACCACTGGGCCAGGACGAGGTTGGTCAGCGCCGCGGCGTACCCGCGCCGGTCGCCGATCGCGTCGAACCGGTTCGCGGCGAGGACCAGGTGGTGTCTGGCCTTGAGCGGATCGTGCCGGGCCAGGAACGCCGCGCCCAGCCCCAGTTCGGTGACCGCCTGGCCGGCCCGGTCGGTGGGGGAGCGCTGCCGGCGGGCCCGGTGCAACTGGTCGAGGGCCGCGTCGACCTGGTGCTGGTCGAGGAGGGCCAGCCCCAGGTTGGTACGCGACTGGGCGGCGCCGCGCCGGTGCCGCTGCCTGACCGCGATGGACAACACGACGGCCGCCTGGTGGGCGTCGCCCTGCCACCGGTACACCGCGCCGAGTTCGTTGTTCGCCCAGCCGGCCACCGCCGGCCGTTCGCGGCTCAGCGGGGAGGCCAGGACCGCGCGGCAGACCGCCGCCCAGTCGTCGAGCCGGGCCCGCGTGGCGTACCAGGTGCACAGCGCCACCGCGAGCCGCAGCCACCACCGGCGGACCCGGGCCGGCGGGTCGGCGGGCAGCGCGCCGGCCGACCCCCAGGGGCCGCACACGGTGGTGCGCAGCAGTTCCTGGTGCCGGGTGAACCAGTGCACCCCCGGATCGGCCGGCACGCCGGGCGACACCGGCGTCGGGTCGGGGGATCCGCTGCCGGACTCCATAGTCGGGTCGGGGTCGGCGGCGGGCGGCTGCGGCAGGGGAGTCGGCCCGGCCAGGCCGGCCGCGTGCCGCTCCGCCTGGCGGGCGAGGTAGCGCACCAGCCGGCCGTGCGCCGCCACCTGGCGCCGGGATGGCTCGGCGCAGCACAGGTGCAGCCGCGCGTACCCGGCCAGCAGCGGGCGCAGCCGGTACCGGCCGTCGGCGGTCGCGGTGACGAACGCTCCCCGGAGCAACTCGTCGAGCATCCGGTCGGCGCGGCCCCGGTTGACGCGGGCGAGGGCGGCGATCGCGTTGCGGCTCAACGGCTGCCGGACCAGGGCGAGCAGCCGGTACAGCCGGCGGGCGCCGCGGCCGAGCACCGCGTACGCCCGGTCGCGGTCGGCCAGCATGAGCAGCGTCGCGTCCGGACGGCCCGGCAGGATCATCGCCCGGCGCAGGTTGGCCAGCAGCTCCGGCGCCGACCAGCCGTTGAGGCCCATCGCGTACCCGAGTTCGCGCACCACGTACGGCTGCCGGCCGACCAGCTCCACCATCGCCCGTACCGCCGGGTCGCCGCGCAGGTCGCGGCGGGCCGACCCGGCGTCGCGCACGGCGTTGGTGAACAGTTCGGTCGCCTCGTCCAGCGACGGCTCGCCCAGCCGGCGTACCCGCACCCCGTCGAGGCCGTCCAGTACGGCCGTGCCGGCCATCAGCAGCCGGCAGTCCGGTGCCGGCGGCAGCAGCCGCTGGACCTGGTCGGGTGCGCCGACGTTGTCGAGGACGAGCAGGACCCGGCGCTCGGCGAGGTGGGCGCGCAGCAGCGCGGCCATGGCGTCGAGGTCGGTGGCGCGGCCGAGCGCCTGCTCGCTGACGCCGAGGTCCCGGCACAGCGTGGCGAGCACCTCGCGCGCGCTCAAGCCCCGGCCGGCCGGGCGCAGGTCCAGGTAGAACTGGCCGTCGGGGTAGCGGTCGCGGATCCGGTTGGCCGCCTCGATCAGACACGCCGAGGTGCCGACCGCGCGGCGCCCGACCAGCGCGACGGCGTGTTCGGTACGCACGGCGTCGACGATCCACCCGACCGTCCCGGTGCGGCCCACGAAACCCGAGGTGTACGGCAGGGTGCCGGTCGGCTTCCCGGTCGGTGCGGACCGCACCACCGGCGGCGCCGACGGCGTACGCGGATCGTCGCGGGCCAGCAGATTCTGGATCGCCATGCCGGCGACGGCGAAGAAGGTCACCCCGACCAGCGACAGCACCGCCCTGGTCGGCCAGTTCAGGTGCAGGCTCTGGATCTGCTCGGGCAGGGCGTTGCCGGCGAGGGTGACGACGCCCAGGCCGAGCGCGGCCGACGCGGTGACCACCCACTTCCGCTGCTGCCGGGGTCGGCGACCGCGGCGCCGCAGCCGGTCGGTGATCACCGGACCGCCCCGGACACCAGGCCCGCGACCACCTGCCGGCGGGCCAGCGCGATCAGCACCAGCGGCGGCACCGACGCCACCACCGCGAACGCCGCCAGGGTGCCGCCGTTGGTGACGAACTGGCGGGTCTCGCCGAACAGCAGCAACCCCAGCGGCGCGGTCCCGCCGCCGAAGAACAGGCCGACCACGAAGTCGTTCCAGACCTGGACGAACTCCAGCACCGCGACGGCGACCACGGCCGGGCCGGCGGCACGGGCGTTGCGCCACAGCACCCACCACTCCCGCCGGCCGGCGAAGCGCGCGGTGCGGACGTGCTCCGCCGACACGTCGCCGAGCGCGTTGCGCAGCAGGAGAACGGCGAACGGTATGCCGAGCGCCACGTGGACCAGCCCGAGGCCGAGTTCGGTGCCCGATCGCCCGAGGAGGCTCAGCACCTCGTTGAGGGGGCCGGCGACGACCGGTACCGGTACCGCCAGCGCCATCAGTAGCAGCACCCCGGCGGCGGCCGTACCGGGCGGGCGGAGGCGGGCCAGCGCGTACCCGGCGGGCAGCGAGACGGCGATGACGGTGACCGTGACGAGCAGGGCGAGCAGCCCGGTGAACCCCAGCGAGCGCAGCAGTTCGGCGTGGGAGAACAGGTCGGTGTACGACTCCAGCCGGATCGGCGCGGCCCACCAGCCCCGGGTGGCGGCGTCGGCGGGGGTGTGCAGGGACGTCGCGACCAGCGCCAGGACGGGTACGGTCCAGACCAGCGCCGCGAGCACGGGCAGCGCGCGCCGGGCCACCGACCGCGCGGTCGGCCGGACCGGTCCGTCGGCGACGTCGGGATCGGCGAGCGGCGGTGGCGGTGGCGGCCAGGCCTGCCGGCTGCCCAGCGCGGCGCCGAGTACGCCGAGGAAGACCGCGGCCAGCCAGAGCACGTTGAGCGCGGCGGCCGGCCCGGAGGTGCTGCCCCCGGACGTCTGCCAGACCCGCACCGCCAGGTTGGCCGCCTCGTCCAGGCTCGACCCCGGTGCCATGACCACGATCAGGTCGAACGCCCGGGCCGTGGCGAGGGCCGCCAGGGCGAACACGATCGTGGTGGTACGCCGCAGCAGCGGGCGCCACAGCGCGTCGCGGAAGACGTGGAACCGGCTGCCGCCGCTGGCCCGGACCGCGTCGGCGAGGTCGTCGGGGATCGCGGCGAGCGCGGCCCGGAAGACCACCACCGGAAACCCGACCCAGGCCCAGATGAACGCCGACATCAACGCGACCGTGATCAGTTGCGGGCCGAGCCAGGACGGCACGTCGTCGGCGCGCACGCCGAGCAGGCCGGAGGCGGCGACCAGGACCCGGGTACCGGTGCCGCGCCGCGGGTCGGGGTCGTAGAAGAGCCGGAACATCACGCCGGCGACCGCCAGCGGAAGCGCGATCGGGGCCACCAGGACGAGTGTCTCGACGCTGCCGCGCGAGCGCCGGGTGGCGGCGGCGATCAGGTAGCCCACCACGGTCACCACCACCGGGATCGCCACGGCCCACAGCAGGGTCCGGCCGAGCACCGGCAGCGTGCCCTCGGCCGCCCAGGCGTCCCGGAAGTGGGCCAGCCCCACCGGGTGCCCGCGCCGGTCGGTGACGCTGGCGTGCACGGTACGCGCGACCGGCCACAGCAGGACGACACCGAGCAGCAGCACGGCCGGCGTCAGCAGCGCTGCCGCGAAACCCACGTTCGGGTACGCCCGGCTGCGGCGGCCGGGCCCGACGTCGTCGATGACCACGACCTCGCCCAGCAGCCGGCCGCCGGTGGCCGGCACGCTCCGCCCGGCCGTCACGGCCCCTCCCTCCGCTGCGCCGTCGCGGCGTTGTTCAACTGGCGTACCGCCCGGTCGATCGCCCGGTGGACGTCGGGATCGGCGGCGGTGACGGCGGCGAAGAAGTCCTGGAGGATCTTCCACAGCCCCAGGCCGTCCGGACCACCGAGCGGTCCGGGCAGCCGGTCGGACAGGTCGAAGCGCAGGGTCCGGGCGTCGGTGGCCTGCCGCAGTTCCTCGGTGAGCGCGGTGGTGAGGCCGCCGCTGCGGTCCCGGCCCGGGTCGGGGGCGTCCAGCTGCGGGGACAGGTAACCGCCGTGCGACAGCCACCCCTGGAACGGGTGGTCCGGTCCGGTGAGCCAGTCCACCAGCTTCAGGCCGTCGGTGGACCCGCTGAAGACCACGGCGGCGTCACCGGCCGCCAGCAGCCGGCCGGCGCCGGCGGTCACCGGCGGGAACCGGAACCTGGCCAGCGGGCGCTGCGGGCGGAACCGCCGGGCCACCGCGACGACGAAGTCACCCTCGAACACCATGGTCGCCCGGCCCTGGTCGAACACCTGGCTCACCGACTCCTCGTGCTGGGTCACCAGGGCGCGCCGGCCGCCGCCGGGAAACGCGTGCGGCACGCTCCACACCTCGGCGAGGCGCCGCAGCGTGGCCCGTACCGGCGCCTCCCACGCCGGTGCGCCGGTGCCGTCGGTGCCGCCGGCGACGAGTGCCCGGTACGTGTCGTCGCCTCCCGCGAGCGAGGCGAGCACGTTCTCGAACCAGTCGGTCAGGACCCACCCGTCGGCGGCGCCGATCGCCAGCGGGGCGGGGCCGCCGGACCGGGCGAGCCGGCCGATCAGGTCGACGAAGCCGTTCCAGTCGCGGGGCAGCGCCTCGTCGGCGATCGCGCCGGGTGGGTACCAGAACAGTGACTTGTGGGCCGCCTTGACCCAGGCGCCGCTCAGGACCCCACCGGCGGTCAGTGGCTCGTGCCAGCCCGGCCGGAACCGTCCACCGAGGAATCCCAGGTCGGCCAGCCAGCCCTCGCGCGCGTACTCGGCGATCAGCCCGGTGTACGGGACTATGGCGACGTCGGGCTGGTTGGCGGTGCTGTGCCGGGCCCGCAGGAAGGCGTCCATGTCGTTGCGGACGCTGATCACCTCGACGCTCCGGGCGTGGTAGCCGCGCAGGGCCTCCCGGAAGCGGGCCAGTTCGTCGCCGCTCCACACCACCACCACCCGGACCGGTCGCGGTCCCCGGGCGCATCCACCGAGTCCGGTGGCGGTGCCGGCCGCGGCGGCGCCGAGCAGCGCCCGGCGGCTGACCCGCGGGCCGGTCACGGCTCGATCGCCGCGGCCCGGTCCGGTCACGGCTCGATCACCGCCACGGCCCGCACGACCCGGTCGGCGTCGCCCGCCGGCACCTCACCGACGGTGAACGCCACCGTGGACGGACCGGCCGCCTCCGCCGTCTCCAGCCGGGCCAGCAGCGCGCGCAGCCGGCCCACCGCGCCCGTGTCGGGGCGGTCGAACACGACGACCTCGGGCAGCGACACCACGGCCCGGGCCAGGGCGCCCAGCAGCCGCTGCCAGGCGGTGATCTCGTGTGGGCGCTGGTCGAGGACCGGGCCGAGTTCGAGCCGGTCGACCACCACCTTCTCCCAGCCGAGAATGAGGTCGCGCACGGTGTCGCGGCGCCACAGCAGGTACTCGATGTTCTCCCGGACGGTCAGGTGCGGCAGGAGGGCGCCGCCGGCCGGCACGTAACCCATCTGCCGTGACCCGGGCGGCACGTCGGTGACGTCGCGCTCGCCGACCAGCACCCGGCCGGAGACCGGCCGGGCCAGCCCGGCGACCGTGCGGGCGAACGCGCGGGCCAGCCCCGGTCCGGCGGGTACGACGGTGAAGGCGGCGCGGTCGTACGCCAGGGACAGCCGGGCCCGGCCGGCCCCGGGCCCGGCGGAGACCACGAGGTCGCGCAGTTCGAGGATCGCTGCCACCTCCCACGGTGAAGGGCTGACAGTCAGTGATCCCACTCTATCTATCAGCAACCGTGCCGGGGTGCTGGTAGACCGGCCGAACGGCGCGTTGCGGTGCGCCGTTCGGCTGTCCTGCGGGCAACGTCGGTCCACAGTGCGGAGTCGGCATGCGCCTCGACAAGGTCACGGCCACCGCTACGTGCCGCGGCGTTCGGGGCGCCGCCGGCCGCCGCGCCGGGGCCCGGTGGCACCACGGAGGCTACGACGCGGTGGCGGTCGGAGCGGCCCCCGGGCCGGTGGGCGTGGGGTTCTCCGGGGCGGGGGGCGTGGTGGCCGCCGGCTGGGTGAAGGTCGGCCGTACCGTCGGCTGCTGTGTCGGGGCGGGCTGCGCCGGCGTGGTGGGCGCCGCGGGCGTGGCTGGCGCGGTACTCGGGCCGGTGGGGGCGGGGGCCGCCGGTGCCTGGGACACCTGGGCGCCGGTGCCCACCGGTACGGCGGCCACGCCGGTGGTGGACGCGGCCGGTGGTTCTCCGGTGCCCGTCGTGAGGTCGCCCGCGGGGGCGGCCGGCGCCTGTGAGGTCACCCTTCCCTCGGCGGGGCTGGTACGCACCGGCCGGCTCGGGCTGAGCGCGGCCACGAGGCCCGCCACCACGAGCAGCGCGGCGGCGGCCGCGCTGACCAGGAGGACCGCGCGGGGGCTGCGCCGGGGCGGCCGTGCCGGCGCCTCCTCCCAGGCGGTCGGCGGCCCGGGCTCCGCGCTCGCGGCCGGTACACCGGCGCGCCCGGCCGGCACGGCGGCCGGTGCGGCGGCGGTGGACCGCGTCGCCGCCGGGCGGACCGCGGGTGCCCGTACGGTCATCGCCCGGGCCGTGGCCGCGCGCGCGGTGGCCCCTACCGCGCCCCGGCCCGCCATCACGGCCCGGGCGGCGGCGGCCAGGTCGGCGGCGGTGGGGTAGCGGTCGACCGGGTCCTTGGCCAGCGTCCGCTCGACCAGTTGACGGGCGGCCGGCGGCACGTCGGCCGGCAACGGCGGCGGCTCCTCGCTGACGTGCCGCAGTGCGATCTCCAGCGGAGCCTCCCCGGTGAACGGCGGGTGGCCGGCCAGGCAGTGGTAGGCCACCGCGCCGAGGGCGTAGATGTCGGTGGCGGGCGAGACCTCGCGCCCCGACGCCTGCTCCGGCGCCATGTACATGGCCGTACCGATGATCGCGTTGGCGGTGGTGACCTGGGTGACCGCGGGCGAGCGGGCGATTCCGAAGTCGACCAGCGTCACCATGCCGCTCGGCTGGATCAGCAGGTTGGCCGGCTTGACGTCGCGGTGGACGATGCCGTGCTGGTGCGCGGCGTGCAGCGCCTCGGCGGTCTGGGCCACGATCGACATCGTCTCGGCCACCGGCAGCCGGCCGGCCTCGGCGATGCGCCGGGACAGTGGCTCGCCGTCGACGTATGCCATGACCAGGAACGCGACGCTGGCCCCCGGGTTGACGTCGCTGTGGCCGTAGTCGTAGACGTTGACCACATTGGGGTGGGCCAGGGCCGCCATGATCCGGGCCTCGGCCCGGAACCTGGCGTCGAAGCCCGGGTCGGTCAGCAGCGCAGGGCGCAGCACCTTGACCGCGACGGTCCGGCCGAGCGAGACGTCGGTGGCCCGCCAGACCTCGCCCATCCCACCGTCGGCGACGGGTTCGTCCAATCGGTACCGGTCACTGAGCACGTCACCTGTAGACAGCACAGTCCATACGTACCCGCTGGCGCCGCGCTCCACGCGTGAATGTGGCTACCGGCACTCGGTGTAGGCGCGTTCAAGCGGGGTAGCGGGCGAAACGTCCCGGTAAGGCGTCATTGTGCGAGGAGGCGACCATGGCTGAGCGTGACACGCTGTTGCGGTCGATGCACGACATCGGCCTCGCAGAATGGTTCGGTGGCTCCCTCATGGGGGTGGTGGGGCTCAACGGGGCGGCGGCCGAGGTCCCCGACCGCAACGAACGGCTGCGGGTCGCCTCCATCGGCTGGGATCGCTGGACCCCGCTCAACGCGGCCGGAATCGGTGCGCACCTCGTCGGGTCTGCGGGCATCCTCGCCAACGAGCGCCGGCGGGTCGCCGGGCAGAAGGGCGTGGGCGCGATGAGCGCGGCCAAGACCGGGCTGACCGCCGCCGCCCTCGGCGCGACCGCCTACAGCCGCGTGATCGGCCGCAAGCTGGAGAAGGCCGGGCGGGTCCCGGTCGAGGGGATCACCGAGCCGGCTCCCGACACCCCCGCCGAGATCCGCCGGCTCCAGCGGCGCGAGAAGGTGGCCCAGTGGGCGATCCCCATCCTCACCGGCGCCATCATCGTCGTCAGCTCACTCGCCGGTGAGCAGCAGAAACCCCGGTCGGTGGCGCGCGGGGTGGCGGCCCGGATCGGTGACGTCCTCACGCCGTCCGCCGGCGGCCGGTGGGGCTGGGGGAGCACTTCCCGCAACATGATGGGGATGGCCGTCCGCAGCAGATGAGCGCGGGCCGAGGGGACGACCGAATGACGCTGCCGACCGTCACCGTCTCGACGGAGGAGTTGCGACACCTTCCCACGCCAGTCCGGACCCGGGTGGACCCGGCCGAGGTGGAACTGTCCGAGGGTCACCACCTCTAGGTGGTGCTGGTCGGGCTGTTTTTGCTGACCGGGATGGGGTTCGCCGACGACGGCACTCTGTACCTGCTCGAAGGCGGCAGCGCCGGCCCACCCGGCCGTACCTGCCGGCCCGGGCCCTGCGGCTGGACCGGCCGGGCGACCTGGAGGTCGTCCGGACCGAACCGCTGGGCGGCCCGCGGGGTCGCCCCATCCACGGCGGTCACGTGTACGTCGCGGACCGGGCCGGCCACCACTCCCGCATCGCCCGCTACGGCCGGTTCACCGGCGAGCGGGCGGTGGTCGTGGCGGGCCTGCCCGGCGGGGGCTGGCCCGGTCCGGCCGGGTCACCGGCCGGTCAGGCGCACTCCGTGCAGATGTCACCGCCGTCGCGCCGCCGGGCGAGCTGGCTGCGGTGGCGCACCAGGAAGCAGCGGGCGCACCGGAACTCGTCCGACATCATCGGTACCACGGGCACGCTGAGCTCTTCCTCGTACAGCACCGCGCCGGGCAGTTCGAAGGTGTCGGCGACGTCGGCGTCGTCCAGGTCGACCCGTGGCGACTGGGTCGACTCGCCGGCCACCTTGAGGTTGACCAGGCTGTCATCGTCGAGTTCGACGAGAGGCCGGCGCGGCGCGTCATAGTCAATCGTCTTACTCATGGTGATTGCCTCCCCACCCTTGGTATATGGCGTAACGACCATAGACCACGACGGGCGCGCGCGTGGCCCGTCCGGGGCAATCGGCTGGTGACGATGTCCGACACCGTCCGGGGACCTGACGCACCGCGACCGCAGCTGCCTCGACGCGGCCCGGGACCGTGCCGGCTGGCGGTACCGCAGTGGCTCAGGGTTTGCGGCCGACGCCGCCGACGATGCAGTACGAGATCGGGGGCAGCGGCTTGATCCGGGGGCCGTCGGGCCACCAGTCGGCGCACCGCGTGATCCCCGGGGCGATCATTTCCAGGCCGACGAACATGCTCTCGATCTGGGACCGGGTGCGGAAGAGCCCGGTGCCCATCGGGCTGTGCAGGAACGTCTCCTCCAGCCGCCGGGCGAGCTGGCTGTACGGCTCCTCCTCCGGGTCGAAGAAGTGGCTGATCACCACGTAGGAGCCGGAGGGGAGTGCGTCGATGTACTCGCGCATGATCTCGCTGGGGTCGGGCTTGCCGCCGTGGTGGTGCAGGGTGCCGATCTGGAACAGCGCGATCGGCTCGGAGAAGTCAAGGTGTCGGCGGACGATCGGATCCTGGAGGACCTCGCGGGGCTTGAAGATGTCGGCCGCCGAGAAGTGCGTCTGGTCGTTCTCCTCCAGCAGCGCCCGGCCGTGCGCCAGTACCACCGGGTCGTTGTCGACGTACACCACCCGCGATTCCGGTTGGATGCGCTGCACCACCTGGTGGGTGTTCTCCGCGGTGGGCAGGCCGGAGCCGCAGTCGAGGTACTGCGTGATCCCGGTCTGGGAGGCGATGAACCGGCTCACCCGGATGAGGAAGTTGCGGTTGTCCCACCCCAGTTGCGTCGCCTCGGGCGCGACCCGCTGGACTCGGTGCAGGACCTCGCGGTCGATCTCGTAGTTGTCCTTGCCGTTGAGGAAGGCGTCGTAGACGCGAGCGATGCTCGCCTTGGTCGTGTCGATGTGCACGGGGACGGGTGCATCGGCGTCCACGGTGGACGGAATGATTCTGGGCATCAGAAGCCTCACAGAGCGGGAAAGAGTGCCGTCTGTACATGGGGAAAGGCCGGCATCTGTACGTTGGGGAGGCCGGCGTCTTCACTTGGGAAGATCGGAATCTGTGCATAGGCCAGAAGACGCCATAGCCTAAGCACAGGTTCGACGGATACACCAGCGGTTCGGTCCATATGGCACCATGCGCCGCATCGCGGCGGGTCCACGGCGGCCGTGCCCGGATCCGTGCCGCGCTGGTGGGGCGTCCCGACGACGGCCGCGCCGGTCGGGCATCGGTGGAACGTGCGAAGGAGCAGGACGTGACGTCAGTTGATCCCGCCACGCCGCCCGGTGACCTGCCGGGTGAAGGGGCCAGTGGCCCGACCGCCTTGCGTATCGTGCTCGGCGCGCAGCTGCGCAGATTCCGCGAGGCCGCCGAGATCTCGCGCGCCGAGGCCGGTTACAGCATCCGCGGGTCGGAATCGAAGATCAGTAGGCTGGAGCTGGGTCGGGTCGGCCTGAAGGAGCGCGACGTCGCCGACCTGCTCGCCATGTACGGAATCGACGAGGAGCGGCGTGCCGCACTCCTGGAGATGGTCAAACGCTCGAACGAGCCGGGTTGGTGGCACCGCTACACCGATCTCATGCCGGACTGGTTCCACGACTACGTCGGGCTGGAGGAGGACGCGTCCCGGATCCTGACCTACGAGGTGCAGTTCGTGCCCGGCCTGCTGCAGACCGAGGACTACGCCCGGGCGATCGTCAGCCACGGGCGCCCGGAGCTGGCCGGCCAGGATGTCGAGCGCCGGGTCGCGCTGCGGATGCAGCGCCAGAAGGTACTCGCGCGTCCGGGGGCTCCCCGGGTGTGGGCGGTGATCGACGAGTCCGTGCTGCACCGGCCGATCGGGGGCCGGAACGTCATGCTGGCCCAGCTTGATCACCTGCTCGAGCTGACCCGGCAGCCGCAGGTGACCCTCCAGGTGGTGCCCTACCGGTTGAGCGGCTACGCGGCCGAGGGCCCGTTCACCATGCTGCGCTTCGCCGAGCGCGAACTGCCCGATCTGGTGTACATCGAGCACCTCACGGGAGCGTTCTATCTGGACAAGGCGAGCGAGATCGAGGTGTACAGCAGGGTGTTCGACCGGTTGACGGTGGATGCCGAGACTCCGGCCGAAACCCGGCAGCTACTGTTGAAGGCCCGCGCCGAGCGGTAGCTTTCCGACCGTCGGCGGGGCTTCGCCCGCCCTGCGGAGCCCCGCCTACGCGGCCCGCGCCGCGTCGGCCTGCGGATTTTCGCCCGTCCTGCGGGTTTCGCCCGCACCTTGGGCTTCGGCCGTCACCATATGCACAGTTGCCTGCACGTGCATTGACCGTGCTTCTGGCCGTTCCTAACGTCGTGTGCAGACCGCACGTGCCGGTGCGGTCATTCTGCAAGGGGGGGGTTTGCGGTGACGGACGGCGTCCGCAATGGCATGTCGGCAACCGTGCTGACCGGCGTGACCTGGAAGAAGAGTGCCCGCAGCGGTGCGGTTGGCAACTGCGTCGAGGTGGCCCGACTGGGCGGGGGTGACATCGCGGTACGCAACTCGCGGTTCCCTGACGGGCCGGCCCTGGTGTACACCCGGGCCGAGATGGTGGCCTTCCTGGCCGGTGCCAAGGACGGCGAGTTCGACCACCTCGTCGACTGACCCGACCGCGCCGACCGCGCCGACCGCGCCGGCAGTGGCGCGGTCGGCACGGTCGGTGGGGCGGAGTCGGCGATACGCCACGCCGGCGCCCGGCGCGTCGGTCCAGCCCTGGCATGAAGGTCCAGCCCTGGCATGAAGGTCCAGCCCCGGCACACTTCCGGCAGGAGAAGGTAAGCGGCATGAGTTACCTGGTGACAGGCGTCCTGGCGATGCTACTCGGGTTCCTCGCGGGACTGTTGTCGTTCAAGATCAAGAGCGGGTGGTGCGCGGAGTGCGGCATGGTCAAGAGCTGCCCCCGGTGCGCCGGCTGGGCCGACCCGCTGCCCGGCCACGAGCCGGCCGGCCGTGACGACCGGCTCAGCCGGCCAGGTCGAGTGGCGATGGCGATCCCGCCGCGAAGCTGACGGTACGGTGCCGGCCGCGCCCTTGGCGGTGTACATGGCGACATCGGCGTTGCACAGCAGTGCGCCGGAGCCGACCCGGCCCGCGGTGCCGTGTGCGATGGCCGGCGCGCGTCAACGGCCGCCGCCCAGCAGTGTCTCGGCCCGGCGGGTGACCGCCTCGAGCGCCCAGCGCTGCGGGTACGGGCCGTAGGAGACGCGGGCGACGCCGAGGGCCTCGAGCCGCGCCGGCTCGGGCAGGCCCGGTACTCCCAGGAGGCTGAGGCGGCCGGGGCCGAAGGCCGCGACCAGTTCGCGGATGTCGCCGGGGTCGGTGCACCCGGGCACGAAGACGCAGTCGGCGCCCGCCGCGAGGTAGGCCGTGCCGCGCTCGACCGCCTCGGCCAGGGCGGTACCGGCCGGGCCGGCGAGGTAGGCGTCCGCACGGGCGTTGAGGACGAAGTCGACGCCCTCCGCGCGGCCGGCGGCCACGGCGTCCGCCACCGCGCGTACGGAGTCCTCGACCGGCTTCATCGCGTCCTCCAGGTTGCCGCCGACGGCACCGGCGCGGATCGCCGCGCGTACCGTCGCCGCGACGTCGCCGTAGCCGGCCTCCAGATCGGCGGTCACCGGAAGGTCGACCGCCGTGGCGATGCGCCCGACGGCGGCGAGCATCAGGTCGACCGGGATCTGTTCGCCGTCGTCGTAGCCGTGCGCCGCCGCGATCGCGTGGCTCGCCGTCGCGACCGCCCGGCACCCCGGTACCGCCGCGACGGCCCGGGCGGACGCGACGTCCCAGGCGTTGACCAGGACCAGGATCGCGGGCTCGCGATGGAGCGCGCGCAGCCGCCGGGCCTTCTCATGCTGGTGCGGCGCGTAACTCACCGGTCTCCTCCTTGCGGGTGTCCAACGGGAAGGGCCGGTGGTTCCCGGCCCAGGTGACAACGAGGGTGGCAGCCAGCCCGGCGGCGAGGAACACCAGCCCGAGCAGCAGCCATCCGGGCCCGGTCCACACCATGACCAGGCCGGTCAGGGCCGCCGGCCCCACCGCGCGCGCCAGCGGGATGCCACTGGCGTACACACCCTGCCACTGGCCGGGGCGGGCCGGGTCGGCGAGCGCGAAGCCGACCGTCCACGAGCCGGCGGCCAGCCGTATCTCGCCGGCCACCTGTAGCGCCGCTCCGGCGAGGACGATCCCGGCGGCGGCGACCGGGCCGGTGACCCGGGACGCGCCCCAGAAGACCAGGCAGGCGGCGCCGAGCAGGACGCCGGCGCGGCGGATCGCCCGGGTGGCGTCGTCGAAGGTGGCGACCCGACGGGCCGCCCGGCGTTGCCCGGCCACGACGCCGACGGTGTTGACGACGAAGACGCCGGCGACCAGCCACCGGGGGGCCGCCGTACGGGCCGCCAGGTAGAGCGGCAGCAGCACGCTCAGCAGGGGCATGTACAGGTACATCACCGCGTTGAGCGCGGCGGCGGCCAGGTAGGGGGTGTCCCGCAGGGCGTCCCACGCCCGGCCCGGCCGCCGGTGGTGGGCCGCCGCGGGCAGGCGGGAGAGCAGGAGCGCGTTCCCGGCGAAGAGGGCCGCGTCGCCGAGCAGGACGAGCCGGTACGCCGGGTCCGAGCCGGACAGCAGCGCGAGACCGCCGGCCGCGGCGCCGATCCCGATGCCGACGTTGGCCGCGGTCTGGATGCGTGCCCGCACCGCCACGAGCTCGACCGGTGGCACCAGGCGGACCAGCAGGGCCTGCCGGGTCGCGCCCGCTCCGCTCTGGGTGATCGCGTACGCCGTGCAGGCGACCGCCACCACTCCCGCGCCCGGTGCGGCGGCCAGCGTCATCAGGGCGGCTGCCGTGGCGAGCGCCAGGAGGATCGTCAGCCGGCGGAGGCCGAACCGGTCGCCGAGGGCGCCGATCGGGTGCGTGAGGAGGAAGCCGGTGCCCCACGCGACGGTCAGCACGGCGCCGATCCACGCCGGCGTCAGGTGGGCGGCGTGGGAGAGGTATCCGACGAAGGTCACGGAGAAGGCGCCGTCCCCCACGGCGGCCACCAGTTGTGCGCGGGTCAGTGTGCCGGCCGGTCGGGGCGGAGCAACGTACGCCGGGACCGTGGGGGAGGCCGGGTCGGGGGAGTTATCTTCCACGGAAGGTAATATACCTTCCGTGGAAGATATATGGCAACGACGAATAACGATGTCGTGACCGGCGGGGGTCGTCGGGTCGCCGGGCGGTGCCTGGCCGACGATGGCCGGGTGAGGGACGAAGACCGCGTGGCCGGGGTGGGCCGCGCCGCCGACGAGGAGAGGGTCGCCGTGGGTGAGGGGCAGGTGGGGGGTGACGGCCCCGCGGGCGGGGCCGACCGCGTTGCCGGGATCGTCGCGCAGTGGCGTCGGCAACGACCCGACCTCGATCCCGGCCCGTTGCTGGTCATCGGTCGGATTCAGCACCTGGCCGAGGTGCTCGACGCGGCGCTGCGGCCGCCGTTCGCCGCCGCCGGGCTCGGCAACGGTGAATTCGACGTGCTTGCCGCGCTGCGCCGGGAGGGCGAGCCGTACACGCTCACGCCGGGCCAGCTCAGTGAGCGGATGCTCGTCACCACCGGCGCGGTGACCAAGCGGGTGGACCGGCTGGTCGCGCGGGGACTCGTGTCGCGTTCGGTCTCCGAGGCCGACGCACGCGGTCGGGTGATCGGGCTGACCGCCGAGGGCGTGCGGCTGACCGACCGGCTCATCGAGGAACATCTGGCGAACGAGGCGGCCCTGCTCGCGAGCCTGACCGACGGTGACCGCCGGACGCTGGAGCGCATCCTGGCGGTGTTGATCCGCGCCGTCGGGTCCTGAATGGACAGTGCATCGGCCCGCCGCCGGGGCGCGACGGTCGGGCCGATGTGCGGTATCTGGACATTGCGGGGTAACCGCAATTGCATAGATGACTGTATATTTATTGCTCGTCCGGGTACTGGCGGGTCCCCTGAGTACATCCACACGGAGGACTGCGGAATGCGCATGTTCACTCGGGTCCACACGGAGACCCTGTCGCTCTACCGGATGGTCGTCGGTCTGTTGTTCCTGTGCCACGGCGCGGCGTCGATGTTCGGCGTCCTGGGTGGTGGTTTCGGCGGGCACGCGGTACACGTCGGGACGTGGCCCGGCTGGTGGGCCGCGTTGATCCAGCTCGTGACCGGTGCGCTGGTACTGGTCGGGCTCCTCACCCGGCCGGCCGCGCTGGTGGCGTCGGGCTCGATGGCCTACGCGTACTTCACGGTGCACCAGGAGCGGGCGCTGTGGCCGATCCAGAACGGCGGTGAACTGGCCGCCATGTTCTGCTGGTCGTTCCTGCTGCTCGCGGTGGCCGGGCCGGGCCGCTGGTCGCTCGACGAGCTGATCGGGCGGGTACGCAGTGAGCCGGGCCGGGCGGCCCTGGTCGAGGCGTAACCGGCCGAGGCGATCGTGGACACGTGTGTCGCCTACGAGCGGCGCGCATGTCCACGTCGATGACGTTCAGCCACGTCGATGACGTGGCTGACGCCGGAGCCGGTCGACGCGATGGTCGACCGCTCGCCGGGCGGCTCGCCGGGGAACCGCCCCTCGGCGATCCGCCCGGCGAACCGGCCGGGCCGTCCTCAGGGTCGGGGCGCGTCGGGGTGGACCCGCAGCCCGAGGGCCGTGGCCAGCGTGACCGCCTGCGCCGCGTCGATGACGGCGCCGGTGAGGGCGGCGGCCAGCGGGTCCACACCGGACAGATCCGAGCCGCGCAGGTCGGCCCGGCTCAGGTCGGTGCGGTGCAGTTCGGCGCCGGAGAGGTCCACGTGCTGCAGTGTGGCTCCCTCGCAGCGGGCGCCGGTGAGGTCGGCCTCGCGCATCCGGACGCCGACGATGGACGCGTTGCGCAGGTCCGCCTCGGGTAGGGAGACGAACGACCAGTCACCGCCCGTCACCCGCAGCAGGCCGAAGGTGCACCGGTCGAACACGCTGCCGACGAGCTTGCAGTCGGTGAAACTGGCGTCGAAGAACGAGCAGCCGGTGAAGGTGCAGTTGACGAACGCGGCGTCGGAGTGGGACGAGGCGTTGAACCGGCAGTCGGCGAAGGTGCATTCGGTGAAGACGGCGCCGTGACCGGTGACTTCCGTGAGATCCACGTCGACGAACGCCACCCGCTCGTGGCGTTGCCCGGAGAGGTCCTGGACGGCCCAGTCCTCGTGCCTGACCTCGGTCTCGGTCGGCGGTGCCGCACCGCCCGGTCTACCTTCGGCCATACCCGGTCCTTGTCGTCGATGGCGGTCGCGCCCGGACCGTTCACTCTGCCGCAGCCGCCGGCCGTCGGGGAGGCCGGGGTCTTCCAGCCGGCAGGCAAATCGAAGTTTGGCTATCATTTCGACCATGCTGACCCGCGAGACCGTCGGAGTGCCGGGACCTCGGGCGAGGCGGCGGCGCCTCGGGGCGGTGGCGACCGGGGTGGTGGCGCTGCTCGCCGCCGGTTCACTCGGCGTGCACGCCACCGTGGGTGCCGAGGAGACCACGTCGGCGCGGTGGCAGCCGGCCGCCCACACGCCGGAGGGATCGGCCGTCCACTCGTCGGGGCCATCGGTGGCGCCGGCCGCGCCGCAGCCGGCCGCGCCTGAGCCCCAGCCGGCCGCGCCGACGCCGCAACAGCGGGCCGGCCAGCGGATCATCTACTCCTACGCCGGGCTCACCCCGCCGGCGAGCCTGTTGCAGCACATCCGCAACGGCGAGGCGGCCGGGGTCATCTTCTTCGGCGAGAACGTCTCCAGCGCCACCCAGATCGCCTCGGTGGTCCAGCAGCTGCGCCAGGCGCACCAGCAGAGCCCGGTGACCGCGCCACTGCTGCTGATGACCGACCAGGAGGGCGGGCAGGTCCGGCGGCTGCCCGGGGAGCCGGCGTGGTCGGAGAAGCAGATCGGGCAGTCCGCGGACCCGGCCGCGCAGGCCACCCAGGCCGGTACCGGCGCGGGGCAGAACCTCGGCGGCGTCGGCCTGAACGTCAATCTCGCACCGGTCCTCGACGTGTACTACTCGGCCGGTAACTTCATCGACCGGTACCAGCGGTCGTACAGCAGCAACGCCACCGCGGTGGGCACGCTCGGCCGCGCCTTCATCACCGCACAGCAGCGGACCGGCGTGGCGGCCACCGCCAAGCACTTCCCGGGGCTCGGGGCGGCCGGGCGCAACCAGAACACCGACACCGGACCGGTCACCCTGTCGGTCGGCCTGTCCGACCTGCGCGCCAGGGACGAGGTGCCGTACGCCGCGGCGATCGCGGGCGGGGTCAGGCTCATCATGGTGTCCTGGGCGGTCTACCCGGCGCTGGACGCCTCCCGCCCGGCCGGACTGTCGCCGACGGTGGTCCAGTCGGAACTGCGGAACCGGCTCGGCTACCAGGGCGTGACCGTCACCGACGCGCTCGAGGCCGGTGCGCTCAACGCCTACGGCGCGCCCCGCCAGCGCGCGGTGCTGGCGGCGCAGGCCGGGATGGACCTGATCGTGTGTTCGGCGCGGGACGTCACCCAGGGCGAGGACGCCAGCGCCGGGCTGGCGAACGCGCTCGCCGGCGGCCAGCTCGACCCGACGGCGTTCCAGTCCGCCGTGGACCGGGTGACGGCCCTGCGCAACGCCCTCCACTGACGCCGTCGGTGCCGTGCGCGCCGGACGATGACTCGGGGCACGCTCACGGGTAGTCGGGCAGGCCGGCGTCGGTGGCCAGTGCGGTGGTGCCGCTGAGCAGCATGCGCTTGACCACCGTGGTCCGGAGCGCGGAGTTGCGCAGCCACAGGCCCCACGCGGACGCGGGGGCGAGGAACTTTCCGGGGTTGGCGCCGCGCTGCCACCGGCCGGCGTACGTGCGCATGCGGCGCTCGTACGCCTCGTATGCGGCCCGGTGGTCGCCACCGGCGGTGGCCAGCTCGCCGGCGAGCACGTAGGCACCGACGACGCCGGTACCGACGCCCATGCCGCCGAGGGTGATGCCCCACGCGGCGTCGCCGAGCAGGGCGATCCGGCCGCGTGTCCAGCGGGGCACGCTCACCCGGCTGATCGAGTCGAAATACAGCTCAGGCGCGTCGGCCAGGGCGTCCAGCAGCCGCGGCACGTGCCAGGGCAACCCGGCGTACGCCTCGGCGATGACCTTCTTCTGCTGGTCGACGTCCTGCCAGTCGAGGTCGAGGGCGGGAGAGGCGAACACGAACAGCGCGGTGGCGCGGGCGGGGTCGCGCTGGTCGGCGGCGACGCTCGCCATGCGCCCCGGAACGGCGTAGTGCTGTGCCGTCGGACCGGCTCCCAGATCGTTGGGCAGGTCCCAGCCGGCGATGTGGTGGCCGAGGTGCCGGACGTAGCGCGATTCCGGGCCGAAGGCGAGCCGGCGCACGGCGGAGTGCAGGCCGTCCGCGCCGACGACGAGATCGAACGTACGCGATCCGCTCCGGACGAACCCGACCCGCACGCCGTCGGCGGTCTCGGCGAGCTCGCGGACGGCGTCGCCGAACAGGTACTCGGCACGGTCGGCGCCGCGGTCGTGGAGCACCCGGGACAGGTCCCGGCGGTGGACCTCCAGGTCGCCGCCGGCGAACTCGGCCGGCAGCCGGAAGATCTCGTGGCCGTGCTCGTCGACGCAGCTCATCGCGCCGCCGTGGGTCTGGAGCCGGCGCAGCTCGTCGAGCACGCCCAGCCTCTCCAGTACGGCGAGGTGGGTCGGTCCGCGGAAGTCGACCGCGAATCCGCCGGTGCGCAGCGCGGGTGCCAGTTCCGCGACGGTGGTGTCGGCACCGTACCGCGACAGGGCACAGGCCAGGGCCGGCCCGGCGATGCCGGCACCGGAGATCAGGATGCGCATACCGCGCAGCGGTGAGGGATCCATGCTTCCCACCTCGGGAGTCGATAAAAACTGTGTCCGATGGATACAGTGTACGATAGACACAGTTAGTTGGCTCGGCAAGACGGGAGCGGGCATGGGAGATCCGGACGCGGTGCTGGCGCTGCTGTGGGGGCAGCCGGCCACGCCGAGGCGCGGGCCCCGGCCGACGCTGACCCTGGCCGCGATCGCGCGGGCCGCGATCGGGATCGCCGACGCCGACGGGCTGGCCGCGGTCACCATGCAGCGGGTCGCCGACGATCTCGGCGTCACCAAGATGGCGCTCTACCGGTACGTTCCCGGCAAGGCCGAACTGGTCGCCCTCATGATCGATATCGCGGTGGGCGAGCCGCCGCGGTTCCGCGGCGCGGCCGGCGATTGGCGTTCCACACTGGACGACTGGTCACGGCGGTTGTTCGTCCGGTTCTGTCGGCATCCGTGGGCGCTGGAGGTGACCGTCGGCGCCCGGGTCATGGGCCCCAACGAGCTCGGTTGGCTGGAAGGCGCGGTCGCCGCCCTCACCGGGACCGGGCTCGACGGCGGAGAGATGCTCGACGTGGCCGTCACGCTCATCGGCCATGTCCGGAACCTCGCGCAGCAGGTGACCGCCATCTCCGCACCCTCCGGAGGTGTTTCCACCGGTGCGCACCCCGGTGACGCCGGGTCCACCGGTGCCCCGGAGCAGGCGATGGCGTCGGTGTTGAGCACGCTGGTACGCGACCGTCGGGATCGCTTCCCGGCCCTGGCGGCCGCGCTGGCCTCCGCCGCCGTCCACGGCTCGCAGGACCAGGCCCTCGACTTCGGTCTCGATCGCATTCTCGACGGCGTCGAGATGCTGATCGCGACGCGCGCCCGGTAATCGCGGTTCACCCGCCGGTGCGCAGCGGCGGGGTGACGATCGCGGCGTCGGCGTCGGCGTCGGCGTCGGCGTCGGCGCCGGCATGCCGGAAGGCGTAGGTGAACAGCCGGTCGGCCGGGGGCGCCCGCGTGTCGGTACCGGAGGTGGGCGGTTCACCTATTCGGGCGTCTTATGTACTTCTTTCACTTTCCCGTACGTTGCGGACACAGACTGTCCACCTTCTGTTTGGACAACCCACCACTCGATGGAGTTCTGTTGACCTTCGTTCGTCGCAAGACCCTGGCCGCCGTCTCGGCTGTCGCGCTCGGCGCCGGGGCTGTGGCCGCTCTCGTGTCCGCGCCGTCGGCCGCGGCCGCGGGACCGGAAACCACGTTCCTCGTACTCGCGCCGCAGGGTAACTCGACCGCCAAGGCGGCGGCGCGGGTCACCGCCGCCGGCGGCACCGTCGTCGCGAACTACAGCCAGATCGGTGTCCTGGTGGCCCGGTCGTCCGATCCGTCCTTCGCCACCGCCGTCTCCGGCTCCGGAGTGGAGGCCGTCGCGTCGACCGCCGGGCTCGGCACCGCGCTCGCCGAGGACGAGGTCACCGGCACGGTCGACTCCGCCACCCTGGCGGCGACCGGTACCACGGCCGCTGAGCCGCTGTTCGGCCAGCAGTGGGACATGGCTCAGATCAGCGTCCCGCAGGCCCACGCCGTGAACCTCGGCAGCCCGAACGTCGTGGTCGGCGTGCTCGACAGCGGCATCCTGAGCACGCACCCCGACCTGGCCACCCAGATCGCCAAGGACAAGAGCGCCTCCTGCATCGGTGGGGTCGCCGACACCCGTGAGGCCGCCTGGAACCCGACCACCTCCAGCCACGGCACCCACGTCGCCGGCACGATCGCCGGAGCGCTCAACGGCGTCGGCATCGTCGGTGTGGCGCCCGGGGTGAAGGTCGCCTCGGTGAAGGTCGTCAACGACGACGGGTTCATCTACCCCGAGGCCGCGGTGTGTGGCTTCCTGTGGGCCGCAGACCACGGCATGCAGGTCACCAACAACAGCTACTACATCGACCCGTGGGAGTTCAACTGCCGCAACGACGCCCGCCAGCGCCCGGTGTGGCAGGCGGTCCAGCGTGCGATCCGGTACTCGCAGAACAAGGGCGTGCTGAACGTCGCGTCGGCGGGTAACTCGAACGTTGACCTGGCCCACAAGACCGTCGACAGCGGCAGCCCGGACAACGGCACGCCGGAGACCCGCACCATCAACAGTGCCTGCCTCGACCTGCCGGCCGAGGCGCCGGGAGTCGTCGCCGTCTCCGCCGTCGGCACCGAGCGGCGCAAGAGCTACTACTCGTCGTACGGCCAGGGCGTCGTGAACGTCACCGCCCCGGGTGGCGACGTCCGGCAGCCGAACCCGAACGTCAACGACTCCACGCACGCCGTCCTGTCCACGCTGTCGAACGGCAAGTGGGGCTACATGCAGGGCACGTCGATGGCCGGCCCGCACGTGGCCGGAGTCGCGGCGCTCGCCCTGTCCGCGCACCCGAACATGACGCCGGGCGCGCTGGCGTCGTTCCTGGAGCGCACCGCCGACCCGCTGGCCTGCCCGGCCGGCGTCTACGACCCGCGCCCCGGCCTCGACCAGTACAAGGCCCAGTGCAGCGGCGGCGCCAACCGCAACGGCTTCTACGGCGCCGGCGAGGTCAACGCCTACAGCGTCGTCAAGTAGCCGAGACCCGCGGCGGCATCGAACCGCTGCGGGATCGTGAACCTGGGACCGCCCGGCAGCCGGCCGGGCGGTCCCACGTCGTTTGCGGACCGTGGCGGTCGCCGCCGGAACGGCGGGCCGTCACCCGACCTGGCGGCCCGGCCGGTCGGTCGTGTCGCGGTGCGAGCCGGCCGTGGTCAGGGCGGCCAGCACGCCGGCGATGCTCAGGACCCGGCGTACCTGTCCGCGGGTGTTGGTCACCACGAACCTGCAGCCGTGCCGCCGCGCGGCCTGCCGGGCCGCGATCAGCGTGCCGATGCCGGTCGAATCGATGAAGACCAGCCCCCGCACGTCGACGGTGATGCGCGCCGGCCGCCCGGCCAGGGCGTCGAACAGCACGTCCCGCAGGTGGGCTCCGCTGCTGGCGTCGACCTCGCCGGCAAGAACGATCGTCACCTCGCCGTCGGCGTGATCGACCGTATGAGCGAGGTTCGCCGCGTGCCTGTCCGCACCATCGCTGTCAGTCACCGACGACCACGTTACGCCACGGCGCTCCGCGCCGGCCACGACCTAGCCAGCCGTGTGGCGGGCGCCCTTACCGGCCTGGCCGGCGAGGCGCCAGGCGCTGGAGTGCAGCAGTCGGAGCCCGTTGAGGCCGACGACGACAGTGGAACCCTCGTGTCCGGCGACGCCGAGCGGCAGCGGCAGGTCGCCGAGCAGATCCCAGGCGACCAGGACGGTGATGAAGGTCGCCGCGACGGCCAGGTTCGCGATCACGAGGCACCGGGCCCGCCGGGCCAGGGCGACGATCGTGGACAGGGTGGTGAGGTCGTCACGGACCAGGACGACGTCGGCGCTCTGCAGAGCCAGGGCGGAGCCCCGGCGTCCCATCGCGACGCCGAGGTCGGCGGCGGCCAGGGCCGGGGCGTCGTTGACCCCGTCGCCGACCACCAGCACCCGTCGGCCGTCGCCCTGCCAGGACCGTACCCGGGTGACCTTCTCCGCGGGCAGCAGGCCGGCGTGTACGTCGGTGATGCCGGCCTCGGCGGCGAGCCGGCCGGCGGCACCGGGGTTGTCGCCGGTGAGCAGGACCGGTGATGCGCCGGTCAGCCCGGCGAGGGCCGCCACGGCGTCCGCGGCTGCCGGGCGCATCCGGTCGGCCAGGGCCAGCACCCCGGCCGGAGCGCCGTCGACGGCGACCACCACGGCGGTGCGGCCGCCGCCCTGGGCGGCGGTGACGGCGGCCCGGACCTGAGCGGGCGCCGACCCGTCGGGCTCGCCGGTGGTCCGGACCCGGGCGGGCACCGGACCGTCACCGGACCCGGCGGCCAGTTCGTCCAGCAGGGCCGGGCTGCCGACACGTACCTCGTGACCCTCGACGACGGCGCGCACTCCGCGGCCCGGCGAGGAGTCGAAGCCGTCGGCGGCGGGCACGGCCAGTCCACGGTCGTGGGCGGCGGCCAGTACGGCGGCCGCGACGGGATGCTCGCTGGGGTGCTCGGCACCGGCGGCCAGCCGCACCAGGGTGTCCTCGTCGATGCCGCGGACCGGACGGACCGCGGCGACGCGGGGGCTGCCCTCGGTGAGGGTGCCGGTCTTGTCGAACGCCACCAGCGTGGTGTCGGCGAGCTGCTCCATGACCACGGCGCTCTTGACCAGTACGCCGTGGCGGCCGGCGAGGGCGATCGCGGACAGCAGCGGCGGCATGGTGGCGAGCACGACGGCGCAGGGCGACGCCACGATCATGAAGGTCATCGCGCGCAGCAGGGTCACCCGCAGATCCGCGCCGACCAGCAGCGGGACGGCGAACAGAGCCAGGGTGGCGACGACGACGCCGACGGAGTACCACTGCTCGACCCGCTCGATGAACAGCTGGGTCCTCGCCTTGGTGGCCGTGGCCTCCTCGACGAGGGCCACGATCCGGGCGATGACCGACTCCCCGGCCGGGCGGTGCACCCGGGCGAGCAGCGCGCCGGTGCCGTTGAGGGTACCGGCGAACACCTCGTCGCCGGGGGCTTTGGCCACCGGCAGCGGCTCGCCGGTGATGGTGGCCTGGTCGACCTCGCTGACCCCGCCGACCACGACGGCGTCGGCGCCGATCCGTTCGCCCGGCCGGATCCGGATCACGTCACCGACCCCGAGGGCCGAGGTGTCGACACGCTCCTCGGCCCGGTCCGGGCGTACCCGGCTGGCCCGTTCCGGGGCGAGGTCGAGCAGCGCGCGTACGGAGTCGGCGGTCCGCGCGGTGGCGAACGCCTCCAGGGCACCGGAGGTGGCGAAGATGACGATGAGCAGCGCCCCGTCGAAGACCTGCCCGATGGCGGCCGCGCCGATCGCCGCCACGATCATCAGCAGGTCCACGTCGAGGGTCCGCTCGCGCAGCGCCCGCAGTCCGGCCAGGGCCGGCTCCCATCCACCGGCGGCGTAGCAGGCCAGGTACAGCGCCCACCACACCGGCGCCGGCGCGCCGGCGAGCTGGGCCACGCCGCCGACCGCGAACAGTGCGGTGGCCAGGGTGGCCCAGCGGATCTCGGTGAGGGCCCACAGCCGCGCCACCAGGGCATGCAGCCGGGGTCCTCCGGCACGCAGCCGTGCCCCCGGGACTCGCCATCGGGCCGGTCGCCGCGGCGCCCGTGCGCCAGGTGCGCCCGGTTCGGTGCGAGCTGTGGTGGCGGGGTGGGTCGTCAAAGGCACGAGGACCAACAGTACCTGCGTAGTAATGCAGGTAGCAGAGCAGATGAGCAGATGAGCAGATGAGCAGAAGAGCAGATGAGCAGCGGAGTTGCGGCTACGCTGATGCGGTGCACACCTCGCTGACGGACTTCCAGATGCCCAGCGACGAGCAGGTCCACCTCGCCGCGGAGGGCTTCCGGTTGCTCGCCGACCCGACCCGCATCAAGATCCTGTGGGCGCTGCTCCAGGGCGAGTCGTCCGTCACCTGCCTCGCCGAGCTCGTCGGTGCCGCACCGACCGCCGTCAGCCAGCACCTGGCCAAGCTGCGCCTCGCGGGGCTCGTACGGGGCCGCCGGGAAGGCACCTTCGTGCACTACTCCGCCGCCGACTCCCACGTACGGACCCTGCTCGCCGAGGCGCTGTTCCACGCCGACCACGCCGATCGGGACCTGCCCGACCAGGGATCCCACCGGCACCTCCCGGCGCCCACCGCCAGCGCCGGCTGAGGCCCCGGATCGGGGCGGTGGTCCCCGCGGGCACGGTCAGCAGTGGTAGCGCGCGGGCCCGGTCACGACCGGTAGCGTGCCACCCGCCGAGGCGAAGGCGAGCAGGGAGGCGACGTCGACGATCGCACCACGGCCACGGTCCAGCATGCCGGCTCCGGTTCCGGCCGGGATGTCGAGTTGGCTATCCGACGGTTGCCTTGGCCGCGAGCGATCACTTACGTACGTTGCGTACGCCCCCGCCGTCCTAGCGGCGGGGGCCGGGGGTTGGCCGCGGTGCGATCGCGGGCCGACCCCCGTTCCCGGCGCCGATGGGGCGTGGTGAGCCGTGTCGACGGAGCGTGGTGAGCTGTGTCGATGGACTGTGGTGAGCCGGTGGCCTTACAGCAGGCGTATCCGCTCGGTCTCCCCGTTCTGGTGTTTGACGGAGACCGTGCCCCCGTTGCGCTGGGCGACTTCCTGCCACACCTCGTACACCTGGAGAGCCCGGTTGATCACGTCGGTCTTGGAGTAGCCGGTCTCCTCGCACAGCCGCTCCATGGCCTGTGCGGCGGCCGGGGTGAGGTTCACCGTGACGCGCACCAGTCCGCCGCCCGCGCCCGGCGTCTCGGCCTGGTCGGCGCGGGCGGGGCCGTCGGCCGGGGTGGTCCTGCCGGCCGGGGACGGTGCCGCCGTCTCGCCCGTCTCCGCGGGGCGGGATCGTGCTCGCTCCACGATCGTCGGTTCTGACATGTTGCGCTCCTTCCTAGCGAAGCGACATCCACACGAACGTGACCAGGGTCATAGTAACTGTACGTAGTGTGGCTGTTGTGAGTGGTAACGATACCCGAGTTTTGTCAGGCGCATGGTGCGGCGGAAGGCTGGATGTTCGCTGCAGCAATGCCGTACGGCTCGGAAATTACGGAGAGCGATCATGGGCTGCGGCTTCGAGTGGGCATGCGCCGGCGAGTCGGCGTAGCCCGCGGTCATCTTTTTCCCACGCTGCGCTGACGACGGCGCCATTTGTTGCGTGATCAAACATGAAAGATATGACTGGCAAGTAGCTTTTTATTCACACGGCCTCATACCGGCGCAGGCACGGCTCTGCTAACTTTCTGTGACAGTCGCCGGTGACCATGAATGGATTCCGGCCGGCGTTCCCCTACGCAAGGCGGTAAGCATGGTGCGCCCTCGTTCCGACCGGGTCCGTAACACGGCGGCGGCCCGGTCCCCGGACGGTCGGCCGCCGGGCCGCGACGGAGGTACCGGACGTTCGTCCCGAGGGGCGGCCCCCGACGCGGAGGAGGACCTGTCCACAGAGGATCCCACTCCCGCTTCCCGGGTGACGGTGGACCGCGCACCGGAGGTCACCGTCGACGCCAGGATCCGTCCGTTCGGCGAACTCCACATCGGAGGTAGCGGACCGGTGGTCACCGCGGCATTCGCCTACCTCCTCATCGTCGGTGCCGCGACCGGTGCCGCCGCCGTCCTCGCGCGCGGCGGCCGGGGTGCGGACAACGCCGTGGCGGGTGCCGCGGTCTTCATCTCCGTCCTCGTCCTCGGCGTGTGGGGCAGCACACGCCTGAAGTCGTAGCGGGCAGCAAGCGCCTGAATGCGTGGCAGGCAGCCACGGCAACCGGATCCAGCACCTCATTTCTCATCAGGAAGGAAAGGCGCCGTCATGTCGCACGGGAAGATACTCGAGTTCATCCTCTACCCTCAGGGCGCACAACCGGCTGCGGCCGGCACCTTCGACGTGCTGCACGCGCGGGCACTGCGGCTCCTGGGGGAGTTGCAGGAACTCGTCCAGGAGTTGGGCGAAGCCACCGGGCCGGCTGATATCGCGGGGTCGGGTGGCGTCGCAGGGCCGGGTGGCGTCGCAGGGTCGGATGGATTCGCGAGTCAGGAGCAGGAACGACTCAGCCACCTCGCGTGGCGCGCGACGAAACTGGCCGACGTCCTGTGCTTTCTCGCCAGCGACGCCGGGACCGAACAGCGCCAGCGGCTGGCGCGCGACCGGGAACCCGACGCCGACGACCACCCGTCCCGGCCCCCGGCGGCCACTCCACCGACGGGTACGGGCGGCCGGCTGTCCGACGTCGCCTGAGGGCCCTGACCCGTCCGAGAAGCTGGTGACGCGGGACCGCGGGGCTGACCGGTGGGGCGTGGCGGCCCTATCATTCCCGATGAGTCACGGCTTGCTCCCGATGAGTCACTGTACCGACGGTGAGGTGCGGCATGGGCCGGTACTACTGGGCAGACCGGATCGCCCGGCTCGACCCGGACACGGACAGCCAGGAGATCTACCGGATCCTCGTCACGTACGAGTTTCCGTGGGACATGAACCAGTCCCTGTCGCTCGCGCTGTACCGGACGTACGCGGTACCGCGCATCGGCCGGCTGCTGTACGACACCGGTGAGTTCACGGCGCGTACGCAGAAGCGTTACGACGACACGGTGCTGATTCTCGACGCCATCCTCGAGCACGGGCTCGGCAGCGAGGGTGGGCGTAGCGCGCTGCGGCGGATGAACCAGATGCACGGCCGGTACGACATCTCCAACTCCGACATGCGGTACGTGCTGTCGACCTTCGTCGTGGTGCCGATCCGGTGGCTCGACGCGTTCGGCTGGCGCCGGCTCACCGAGAAGGAGCGGGTGGCCAGTGCCAACTACTACCGGGAACTCGGCCGGCACATGGGCATCAAGGACATCCCCGCCACCCACCAGGCCTTCGCCGAGCTGCTCGACGACTACGAGCGGGAGCACTTCGCCTTCGACGAGCGTGCCCGGGCGGTGTCCGACGCGACGTTGCGGCTCATGGCGACGTTCCCGCCCCACCACCGGCTCCCCGAAGCCGCGGCGCGGCGGCTCGCTCTGGCGATCATGGACGATCCCCTGCTGGAGGCGTTCGGCTACCGCAAACCGACCCGCGTCGAACGTGCCCTGGCGCGTGGTGCGATCCGGCTGCGCGGGCGGGTCGTGCGGTTCCTGCCGTCGCGTACCCGGCCGTTCCGTGCCCGGGATCTGCCGTACATCCGCAGCTATCCCGACGGGTACGACGTGACGCGGCTGGGCACGTTCGCGCCGGGCTGCCCGGTGCCCGACCGCACCCGCCGGCCGCCCGGCACGGGCGGGAAGACCCCTCCGGGGGAGGGGTCTTCCGTGGCCGGTGGCGTGGCTGGCGGTCGGCGACGGGCCGGCTCCGCCGTTCCGCCGGCCGCGTCCGGGCGGCGCGTTCAGGGGGAGGACTAGGGGCAGTGCTTCCAGTGGAAGTGGTAGATGGTGCTGAGGCTGCCGTCCGTCGAGTCCATGGTCATGAAGCTGGTCGTCTTCTTCGTGTCCGAGGTGCCCGCCGACACCCGCAGTTCGGTGTTGATGTTGAAGTTGCGGAGCGCGCCGCAGGGCGCGTAGACCAACTGAGCGGTTGACGCCTCGTCCGTGGCCTGCCAGTCGTCCTGCAACGGTCCGGTGAAGGTGTGGCTGATCGAGGTGGTCTGCGAGTCGCCCTGGAAGTAGTAGTTGGCCCGTTCCGTGCCGGAGGCGCCCTTCTCCAGTGCCGCGAAGCCGCGGTAGTCGGCCTTCGCGATCGCGTAGGTGAATCCCTGGGGAACGTGCACCACCAGGCTGAGCTGGCAGTTCTTGCGGAAGTCGGTGGTGCCTGCGCCGACCCCGACCTGGGCGATGTACTGGCTGTACGTCACGGTGAACGCGGTGTTGTCGGGCGAGACCGCGACGGCGGCGGTGCCGGCCGGGCAGCCCGAACCGTTGACGGTCGCCACGTCGATGACGATCTTGTCGGTCGGCGGCGGCACGGGATCGTCCAGGTACCCCTGGGCGAATGCGGGCGCCGCGGACAGCGACGAGGCGACCAGTGTGGCGATGATGCTGCTGGCGGCGGCCAATACCTTGCGCATATGCGCTCCCCTCTGGCTACCGGTGCGCTACCGCACCGGGGGGCATCATGGTAGGAATTCGCATTGATGTACGTCAATTAACGTCCGGCACTTTCGCCGTCCGGCGTCGATACCGGCCCGATGTTGATAGCCGTGCCGCACTGGTCGGTGTCCGGCCAGGCAGTGGGCGTTTGCGGCCGTCACCAGCGGATGATGTGGAATTGGTTACCGGGTGTGGGGGGGGGGGCATTCCAAGGTCATTGATAAATGGACCAGTGGCGGAGTCGCGCAAAGCGAAAAAATTGATTGTATTCAATTCTTGCCGGCATCCGGAGCGGTCGATACGATGCGTTCGCATCTCAACTGCTCGATGTTTTCGTTGTGAAGGCACCTGGGTGCGTCGGCCTACCGCGGACAACGGTGATCCGGTGGCGTCGGTCGCGACCAGCCAGACTGTCGGAGAGGAATGCCATGACGTTCAGGCTGACCACTGCGCGCTGGGCAACGTGCGCCGCGTTCATCACGGCGGTTGCCCTCTCCTCAGCGGGAGCCGCCTACGCCGGGGGCGTCGGGGCGCACGCCGACAGCGTGGCCCCACCGAGCGAGGTCACGCTCGACGTCGTGACCGTCAACGGCTCCGGTTGCCCGGCCGGCACCGCCACCGTGACCATGCTGCCGGACCGGACCGGCTTCCGCGTGACGTACACGAGCTTCGTGGCGCAGGACGGCGGCGCCGCCAAGCCGACCGACATCCGGAAGAACTGCCAGATCAACCTGCGGGTACACGTTCCCCAGGGGTTCACCTACGCGATCGCACGTGCAGACTATCGCGGCCGGGTGCACCTGGCATCCGGCGCGACCGGGCTACACCGGACCAACTACTACTTCCAGGGCTCCTCCGACAACAACTACGTCGATCACCCGTTCGCCGGGCCGGTCGACGGTGCGTGGCGGGACACCGACATCACCGACGTGACGGAGTTGGTGTACCAGCCGTGCGGCGAGGTCAGCATCCTCAACATCAACACCGAGTTGCGGGTCGACTCCGGTACCTCCGCCGCGAGCGCCGTCAACTACCTGTCGATGAGCGCGAGTGACGGCAACGTCGACACGATCGTCCAGTTCCAGTGGAAGCGGTGCGGGTAGCCGGGTAGCAGCGCGGTTCACCACCGCCGCCCCGGTGCCGGGACCTCCCGGCGGTGGGGCGGCGGTGTGGCGGTGGGGTCAGGCGGGTTCGGCGGCGGGCTCGGCGGCGGGTTCGGCGGCCGGCCCGGCATACGCGGCGGCCATTGTCCGGCGGTCGAAGACCCGCCAGGTCACCGCGGTGACGGCCGCGGCGACGACGAATCCGACCCAGTACGGGGCGGTCAGCCCGAACCGGCTGGCGACCGCCCCGCCGAGCAGCGCGCCGAACGCGTTGCCGCCCGCGGCCAGGAACAGATAGGCGCTGTTGACCCGGCCGAGCATGCCCGGTGGGGTCAGCCGCTGGCGCAGCGACGTGGTCACGATCCCCCACAGTGAATCGTGGACCCCGAACAGCGCCAGCATGACGCCGACCGGAACCGCGCTGGTGGACAGCGCCATGGCCAGGTGGAACAGGGTCTCCACGAGCAGCCCTACGCGTAGCGTCACGCTCGCCGTGAACCGCCGGACGAGGTGCTCGCCGGCGAGCGCCCCCACCAGCCCGCCGACGGCGAGTGCGGTGAACAGCAGCCCGTACCCGACCGACCCCAGACCCAGCCGCTTCGTGGCTACCAGCACGAGGATCGACATGGTCGCCGTCAGCGTGACGTTGAGCAGCCCGATCAGGATGGCGAGGGTCCGCAGTAGCCGGTGCGCGAGCAGCCAGCGCACTCCCTCGGCGATCTCCTGCCCCAGAGGGGCCCGTGGCGCGGTCGGGGGACCGGGCTGGCCGTCCGCGCGGTACGCGCCGGCCAGCAGGGCGAGGAGTACCGCGCTCACCGCGAACGAGCCGGCGTCGAGCAGAAACGGTGTCGCCGCGGCGACCGCGAACAGCAGACCGCCCAGCGGACCGGCGACCATGTCGTGGAGTACGGTGCGGGCGACGCCGAGCCTGCCGTTGGCGCGTTCGAGCAGCTCCGGCTGAACCAGGGCGGGCAGCAGCGACATGCTCGCCGCCCGGACCAGGGTCTCACCCGTGCCCAGCAGGAACATCACCGCGTACAGCAGGGCCACGCTGCTGCGGTCCAGCGCCACGGCCACGCCGAGTACACCGATGGTCACCGCGCGGACGGCGTCGACGGCGACCATCACCCTGCGCCGGTCGAGCCGGTCCACCAGGCCGCCGCTGATGAGGGAGAACAGCAACCACGGCAGCATCCCGGCGAAGACCGCGCCGGAGACCACGAGCGGGTTGTCGGTGATCGACGCGAGCAGCAGCGGGGCGGCGACCAGCGTGACCCCGTCACCCAACGTGGAGGCGGCGGTGGCGGACCACACCAGCGTGAACCGCGGACCGAGCCGGGCACCGTGCGAGGCGTTCACCGGCGGAACCTACCAGGACGCCCCGGTGAACGACTCGCAATTAATGCGGGCTCGCGGAGGGGCTCGGCCTGGCCGGGTGCAGGGTGAGTCGGATGATCCGGTCGTCCTCGGTGACCGGCTGGTTGCGTCCGTCCCGGTTGGACGTCGTGATCCAGATGCTGCCGTCGGGTGCGGTGACGGCGGCGCGGAGCCGGCCGTACCTGCCGGTCAGCGCCTCGATGGGGCGGCTCGCGACGCCGCTGCCGGGCCGCCAGCGGACGCTGGTCGTGTCGACGCCGCTGCCCTCGACCCGCCGGCTGCCCAGGCCGGTCGTGACCATGTCGTTGAGGCGCACGATATAGATCCGTTGGCCGCGCAGGCAGCTGACGACCGCGACGTTGCCGAGGATCGCGACGCCGTCGGAAACGCCAACCTCGGGGCGCCACGCCACGATCGGATCGACGTAGTGCGGATCACCGCCGATGCCCTGAACCTTCGGCCAGCCGTAGTTCCTGCCCGGCATGATGACGTTGAGCTCGTCCCAGACCGCTTCGCCGATCTCGGCGGCGTACATGTGGCCCTTGTTGTCCCAGGCCATGCCCTCCACGTTGCGGTGGCCGTACGACCAGACCAACGAGCCCCGGAACGGATTGCCGGGTGCCGGCCTGCCGTCGGTCGTCATCCGGAGGATCTTTCCGCCGAGGTCACCGATGTCCTGCGCGTTTCCGGCCCGCGACGCGTCACCGGTGCTCGCGTAGAGGTAGCCGTCCGGACCGAAGGCGAGCCGGCCGCCATTGTGGACACCGGCGTGTGGGATGCCGGTGAGGATCGGCACCGGCCGTCCGCCGAGCCGCAGCCTCGCGATTCGGTTGTCGTCCCTGGTGGTGTAGAAGATGAAAACGGTGTCGTCCCGGGCGAAGTTCGGCGAGGCGGCGATGCCGAGCAGGCCGCCCTCGTTGTTGGAGTAGGCCTCCGCGATCGTGGCCACCGTCGTGACGGTGAGGTTGCCGGCCGGCCCCCGCCCCGGTCCGATCTTGAGGATCCGCAGGTTCTGCCGCTCGGTCACCAGCGCGCCGCCGTCGGGGAGGAAGGTCAGGCCCCAGGGGACGTCGAGGTTGCGTACCAGGGTGGTGACCGACACCAGGTCGTCGCCGTGGGCGGACTTGTCCGCCGGGCCCAGGGAGAAGTCGGTGGGCGTGGCGGGGTCCGGCGTCGAGTGTGTACCGCCCGTGGACGCTGTCAACACCCCTAGTAGGCCCACCACCAGCATGACGGCGAACGTGCCGACCACCAGCCGGACCGGCGGCGAAGCCCCCCTGATGAGCACTACGAAAACGCTACTGGCTCGGTGCGGCGGCTGCATGCCGTGCGTGGGTGGAGATCTGCTCGTCCTCCTGAGTGATGGACCGACGGCGCGCGTGGTCCGCCGCGGGAGGCAGGCCGACCGGCCTCGGGTCCGGGTGGGGCGACGCTGTGGGCGCGGGGTGCCGGCGGCGCTACGCTGGCCGAGCCGTGGCTGGAGGACGATGGAATCGGCCGGATCCGGGGCGTCCGACGGGACAGGGGGAGACGCGTTGCTCACGTACAGTGGCGACTGGCTCGATCGGGCGAGCGCGCACCGTCAGGACCCGGAATGGATCGCCGCGATCCTCGCCCGGCCCGACGCCCGGGTGATTCCACTCTGGCGTGACCGCTGCCTGGTGACGGAGGCGAAGACGCCGGTGACGGTTCCGGCGGACGAGGCGGCGGAACTGCTCGCAGCCGGTGACGGCCCGGTCTTCCTGGGGCTGGATGGAGAGGTCGGGGTCTTTGCCGCCGACCTCTCCGGGCTTGCCGAGTCCGACGCCCTGTCGCTGGCCGGTGCGGCCGGGACCGCCGACGTCCGGCACGTCGTCGGGTCGCTCACGGCGGCGGAAGCGGCGGCGCAGGCGTACGCGCGGGGAATTCTGCACTGGCACCGCAACCAGCGTCACTGCGGCGCGTGCGGCGCGCGCACCGAGGTCCGCGCCGGCGGTCACCTGCGGGTCTGTACCGGTCCGGGGTGCGGGAACCTGCTGTTCCCGCGGATCGAGCCGGCCATCATCGTGCTGGTCGAGGCCCCCGACGGCGCGCCGCGCTGCCTGCTCGGGCGGCACCGGGGCGCGCCGCCGGACTCCTACGGCACGCTCGCCGGTTTTCTCGAAATCGGTGAGAGCCTGGAGGACGCCGTCCGCCGCGAGGTCGCCGAAGAGGCAGGGGTGAAGGTCGGCGAGGTGGCGTACGTGGCGTCGCAGCCGTGGCCCTTCCCGGCCGGGCTGATGGTCGGGTTCCGGGCCCGGGCAATCTCGCTCGAGATCGCCGTCGACCGCGACGAGCTGGAGGATGCCCGCTGGTTCACCGCGGAGGAGGTACGCCGGCGACGGCCGTCGCGACCGGACGCGATCGACCGGTACCTGGTGGACGCCTGGCTGGCCGAGATCGGGTAACCGCCGCGGGACCCGGGCGATGTCACTGCTCGCCGCCGAGCCAGCGGTAGAGGTGCTCGGGTCGGCCGGTCGTGCCGTACCGCAGGTTGAGCTCGACCTTTCCGGAGCGCGCGAGGTCGGCCAGGTAGCGCTGGGCGGTCGCCCGCGACACGCCGACCAGGTCGGCGATCTCGACCGCGGTGACCGGGCGGCCGACCTCGCGCATCGCCTCCAGTACCCGCTGGGCGGTGATCGGCGAGCGGCCCTTGGACAGGCTGGCGGCGGTGGTGTCGTACTGGTGGAGCGCGGCGACCGCCCGGTCGACCTCGAACTGGTCCAGTTCCCGCCCGGTGCCGAGCCGCTGGCGGTAGCGGGCGTACCCGACCAGCCGGTCGGTGAGCTGTCCGGCACTGAACGGCTTGACCAGGTAGTTGAGCACTCCCGTGCCGAGGGCCCGGCGTACCGTCCCGGTGTCCGCCGCCGCGGTCAGCATGATCACGTCGGCGCCGAGTTCCGGCAGGATGTCGGTGCCGAGCCGGTCGGGCAGGTACTGGTCGAGCAGTACCAGGTCGGGGCGCAGCCGCGCCGCCGCGGCGATGGCCGCGGCGGCGGTGTGGGCGACCGCGACGACCTCGAAACCGGCCACGGTGACGTACGAGGCGTGCAGCTTCGCCACCCGGAAGTCGTCGTCGACGACGAGGACCCGGATCACCGGCTGCCCTGCCAGGCCAGGCCGTGCTCCGGTTCGAGCACGCCGGGTAGCACAGCGGTGAACACCGCGCCGTGGCCGTCGCCGCCGGTGTCGCGCAGGGTCACGTCGCCCCCGTGGTTGCGTGCGGTCTGCCGGGCGAGCGACAGTCCCAGGCCGTGCGGGCGGGAGGTGTCGGCGCTGGTGGTGAAGCCGGACCGGAAGAGGCTGTCGGCGTGTTCGGCTGCCACGCCGGGGCCGCTGTCGGCCACGTAGACGTGCAGGTCCGCGTGCTCGGCGAGCAGGCTGACCTCCACATAGGCCGGCCGGCGGGGGACCGACGCCGCGGCCCGGATGGCGTTGTCGACCAGGTTGCCGACCACGGTCACCGCGTCCAGCGGGGCGGTCACCCGCCCCGCCACCCAGGTGTCGTCCCCGAGGCGCAGCGTGACGCCGTTCTCGGAAGCGACCGCGGCCTTCGCGGTGAGCAGCCCGTCGAGGTACGGGTCGCCCAGCTGGCCGCCGCCGATCGACTCCCCGGCCAGCTCGCTCAGGTAGGCCCGCGCCTCGTCGGTGTGGCCGAGCTGGAGCATGCCGGTGAGGGTGTGTAGCCGGTTGGTGTACTCGTGCGCCTGGGCCCGCAGCGCGTCGGTGAGCGCCCGCGTGGCCTCCAGCTCCCGGGACAGCCCGTCCAGATCCGTACGGTCGCGCAGGGTGAGGACCGTGCCGAGGTCGCGGTTGGCGCGGCGGACCGGTCGCCGGGTGACCCGGACGACCCGGTCCCCGACCACCCGCAGTGCGCCGACCACCGCCGCCTCATCGGTCAGCAGCGCCCGGGCCTCGGCCGGCAGGTCGTCGAGGTGGTCGGGGACGGTGCCGAGAATGCGCGCGGCCTCGGCGTTGCACACCCGTACCCACCCGTCGGTGTCGACGGCGAGCACCCCCTCGCCGATGCCCTCCACCACCGCCACCTGCTCGCGGAGCAGGTCGGCGAGGTCGGCCGGCTCGAGCCCGAGCGTGTGCCGCTTGAGGTGCGCGGCCAGCAGCGCCGCGCCCAGCGCGCCGACGGCGAGCGCGAGACACGTGAACAGCTCGGCCATCGGGAGCAGGTCGTCGAGCCGGCTCGTGATCTCGTCGGCGTCGATGCCGACGCTGACCTCGCCGACGATCCGCCCGCTCGTGTCGCGCAGCGGCACCTTGCCACGGGCGGACACCCCGAGGGTGCCGCGTTCGATGAGGGTGACCGGATGCCCGGCCAGCGCGGCGGACGGGTCGGTGCTGACCCGCTTGCCGATCTGGCCGGGGTCGGGGTGCGAGTACCGGATGCCGTCGCTGTCGGTGATGACCACGAAGAGCACATCGGTGCTCTGGCGGACCTGCTCGGCATACCGCTGGATCTCGCCGGCCGCGTCGGGTCGCGCGGCGCGGACGTCGTCGCCCAGGCCGGGGCGCGCCGCGACGGTCTGCGCGACGGCCAGCGCCCGGTACTGGAACTGCCGCTCCAGCTCGGCCCGCAGCAGCATGGTGACCAGCAGGAATCCCACGCCGGCCAGCACCGCGATGACGACCACCTGCAGCACCATGGTCTGCGTCGCCAACTTCAACCGCCTGGACACGCGGTCACCGTACCGTTGACGCGGGCCACGACGAACGGTGAGCTAAACGCGCAGAACGCGGCTTGTGACGGTTGCCGCCGCAACGCGCTTAACCCGCCGGATACCCGCGGGCGGCTCATAGCGTCCCTGGACCATGACCCAAGGCACACAATCACCGCCGGGCGCCGCGTCCGCCGCGCCGCCCCCGGGGCCGGTGATCCGGCTGAGCGGGGCGACCAAGACGTTCGAGACCTCCGCCGGCGGGGAGTTCACCGCGCTCCGCGACGTCACCCTCGACGTGAACCCCGGCGAGTTCGTCACGGTGGTCGGTCCGACCGGCTGCGGCAAGTCCACCACCCTCGCCCTGGTCTCCGGGCTGGAGGCCGCCAGCGCGGGCGGCGTCGAGGTGGCCGGTCAGCCGGTACGGGGCATCCCGGCCGGGGTCGGCTACATGTTCCAGTCCGACGCGGCCCTGCCCTGGCGTACCGTCCTCGACAACGTCGCGCTCGGGCTGCGCTACCGCGGGGTCGGTCGGGCGCAGGCGCGGGAGCGGGCGCGTGACTGGATCGCGCGGGTCGGGCTCGCCGGCTTCGAGAAGTACTACCCCCATCAGCTGTCGGGCGGCATGCGTAAGCGGGTCGCGATGGCCCAGACGCTGATCACCGAGCCGTCGATCGTCCTGATGGACGAGCCGTTCGGCGCGCTGGACGTGCAGACCCGCGAGCTGATGCAGGACGAGCTGCTGCGGCTGTGGGCGGGCAGCGGCGCGGCGGTCGTCTTCGTCACCCACGACCTGACCGAGGCGATCGCCCTGGCCGACCGGGTGGTGGTGATGACCGCCGCGCCGGCCACCGTCAAGACCGCCGTCCCGGTCGACCTGCCGCGCCCCCGCCACGTCGAGGAGATCCGCCTGGAGCCGGCGTTCCTCGACATCTACCGCGAGGTGTGGGACGCCCTGCGCGAAGAGGTCGAGATCTCCAGGAGGAGGGGAGCCAACCGTGCCGCTTGATGCCACCGCCATGGCCGTCCAGGCCGACGCACCCCCGCAGCGGGTCCCGGCCGCGCTGTCCAGCCGGGCCCGCCGCCGCTGGCGGGTTCATCTGGTACGGGTCCTGCTGGTCGTCGCCTGGCTCGGCAGCTGGGAACTCGCCGCCAGCCAGTGGATCGACCCCTTCTACTACTCGAAGCCGACCGCGATCGGGCACCGACTGGTCGACTGGTTCACCAGGGGAACCGCGTTCGGTTCGATCTGGACCAACATCGGCTACACCCTGGCCGAGGCGGTGTACGGCTTCGTGATCGGCGCGATCGCCGGCGTCGTACTCGGTGTCCTGCTCGGCCGCAGCCGTTTCCTCGCCGACGTGTGCGCCCCGTTCATCAAGGCCGCGAACGCCATTCCGCGCATCGTGCTCGCCTCGCTCTTCGTGATCTGGTTCGGCCTCGGCATGTCGTCGAAGGTCGCCACCGCCGTCGTCCTGGTGTTCTTCGCGGTCTTCTTCAACGCCTTCCAGGGCGCCCGGGAGGTCGACAAGGTCATCAACGACAACGCGCGGATCCTGGGCGCCGGCCGCTGGCAGCTGATGACGACGATCGTGCTGCCGTCGGCGACCTCGTGGATCCTGGCCAGCCTGCACACCGCGTTCGGGTTCGCGCTGATCGGCGCGATCGTCGGCGAGTTCACCGGTGCCGACAAGGGCCTGGGCCTGCTGATCAACAACGCCCAGGGCACGTTCGACTCCGCCGGCATCTACGCCGGAATGATCATCGTCACCGTGATCGCGCTGCTCGCCGAGTCGCTGCTGGGCCTGCTAGAGAAGCGCCTGCTGGCCTGGCGACCGGCGCAGGCGACCTCCGGCGCGGCGTCCTGACCTCCCACACCCGACCCTCACCGCAGATCCGTACCGATTGAAGGGAATACCCCATGCGCCTCACCCGGAGCATCGCCCTGCTCGCCGTGCCGGTGCTCGGCCTCAGCCTGGTGACCGCCTGCCGCGACTCCCGTACGCAGGCCGACGGCGGCGGCAACGGCACCGAAACCGTCAAGATCATGGTCGGCGGTATCGACAAGGTGATCTACCTGCCGGCCAAGCTCACCGAGCAGCTCGGCTACTTCGCCAAGGAAGGCGTCAACGTCCAGCTGCTCACCGAACCCGCCGGGGCCCAGGCCGAGAACGTCCTCATCAGCGGTGACGTGCAGGGCGTCGTCGGCTTCTACGACCACACCGTCGACCTGCAGGCCAAGGGCAAGTGCATCGAGAGCGTCGCGCAGCTGGCCAAGGTGCCCGGCGAGGTCGAGGTGGTGGCCACCGACAAGGCCGGCCAGATCACCTCGCCGAAGGACTTCGCCGGCAAGAAACTCGGCGTGACCAGCCCCGGCTCGTCGACCGACTTCCTCACCCGCTACCTGGCCACCGCGAACGGCGTGGACCAGGGCGCGTACAGCACGGTCAAGGCCGGTGCCGGCCAGACCTTCATCGCCGCCATCGCCAACGGCGGCATCGACGCGGGCATGACCACCGATCCCACGGTGGCGCAGCTGACCTCCACCGGCAAGGCGAAGGTGCTGATCGACATGCGTACCGAGGAGGGCACCAGGGCGGCGCTCGGCGGCCTCTACCCGGCCAGCTCCCTCTACATGGACTGCGCGTACGTCGCCGCGCACAAGCAGACCGTCCAGAAGGTCGTGAACGCCTTCGTCCGGACGATGCGCTGGATCTCCACCCACAGCGCGGACGAGATCGCCGCCAGGATGCCCGCCGACTACGCCGCCGGCAACCCGAAGCTGTACACCCAGGCGGTCAAGGACTCGATGCCGATGTTCACCGCCGACGGTGTCATGCCCGCGGACGGCCCGAAGACGGTGCTCAACGTGCTGAAGGCGTTCTCGCCGAACGTGCAGCCGATGGCCGACCGGATCGACCTGGGCAAGACGTACACCACGGAGTTCGTCGCGAAGGCGCCGACGTCCGCGGACGCGTCGTAGCCGCTCGTTCTCCCGCGACGGCCGCGCCCGCTGGCGATCCCGCGACGGCCGCGCCCGCTGGCGAGCGGGTGCGGCCGTCGACAGGCTTCCGGTCCGTCAGTACATGAACGCCTGGAACTCCGCGATCCGTACCTGCTGCGCGAACGGGCTACCGGTCGCGCAGTCGGTCGTGGTCGCCGGGTCGGCGTCCTGCTCGCCGGCGTAGTCCGGCCCGCCGGTGCACTGGCTGGCCAGTACCTTGATCCGCAGATGCGTGGCCAGGACCGGCGGGAAGCTGAACGACCGGATGTTCAACTGCGGCGCGGTCGGCCGGAACTTCCCGCCCGGGAACGCGTCCGGCGCGCTGACGAACGCGCGGCGGTAGCCGGCGTCCTTCGTGCAGTCGGCGACGATCGCGTTGCACGCGAGTACCTCGAACGACCGCAGCGCGCTGAACCGGTTCTGGGTGCCCGCGTCGGCGTCCCCGGTGATCGCCGGCCGGAGCAGCGCACTCACGTTGACCCGGCTCACCACCTGGGGCCTGGTGCCGGCCAGATCCACGGTCACCCGCCTGCCCGCCACCCCGTCCAGCGACGCCCAGTCGGTGGCTTCGGTGTCGTCGGCGATCTTGTCGAGGTTGACGCCGTCGCCGGTCACCGTCGCGCCCGAGGCGGTCGACGCGAGGTTGCGTCGCAGGTTCGGCCGCAGGTCCTTCGCCTTGCCGGCCCGGAACTCCTCGCTGAACTTCGTGCTGCCGAATCCCGCGCCGGTCACCGTGAAGGTGAACCGCTTGCCCGGCACGATCTGGAAGGTGTCCGGGAGCGGCGTGGCGGGGTCGGTGTCCGCGACCGGTACCGCCCGCGCCTCGTAGTCGCCCACGTACAGCCGGACGACGGCGCGCGAGGCGTCGCCGGCGGGACGCAGCGTGACCGTGGCGTTGTCGGCGTACGGGGAGGCGAAGCTCGGCGTCGGGTCGGTGTCGGCCCCGTCGCCGGCCGCGTCCCGGCCGAGCCCGGACTCGGCGAAGGCGTTCCAGATCAGGGCCTGGTTCGCGCCGTCGAAGCGGGCGACGTCGGCGGCGAGCATGTTGTCGCGCATGTCGATCATGCTGACGTCGCTCGCGGCCTGCAACACGAACGAGTCGAACATGAGCTGGATCCAGCGCCGGTTACCCGGGCAGGACTCCACCGGCGTCGTGCCCTCGGCGCAGCTACGCTGCACCTGCGGGGTGCCGCTGCCGTACCGCTTGACGAACGCGTCGCGTACCCGAAGGTTCGCCGCCACCCAGATCTCGCCGTCGGCGTGCACCTCCGGTCCGGTCAGGTCGAACCCGATGTCGGAGAAGTTGAGTGGGCTGGAGCTTGCGTCGTAGTCGCGGATACCCGTGGCGTTGTTGCCCGTGACGTAGGCGCCGGTGACGAACGGTGTGTCGCCGGGGGCGCGCAGGTTGTTCTCGAACAGGTACTCGGCGGCGACCAGGTCGCTCCACGCCTCGCCCATCGAGCCGCCCTGGAAGGAGCCGATCCCGCTGTCCGGGCCGGCGATCATCCGGTTCGTGATCGCGTGGGTGTACTCGTGCCCGATGACGGTCATGTCGTAGTCGCCGTCGACGCACGGCGGGTACGCGCTGCCTGCCGCCGGCTGCCACAGGTACATGTTGGTGGTCGGCGGCAGGCCGTCCCGCGGGGTGCCCTGGTTGGCGTTGTTGCGGGAACCGCCGAGCGCGTTGGATTGCGCCCGGCCCTGCTCGGCGTCGCCGCCCAGACCTGCGGGGGAGAGGTTGACCGCCTGCAGGTTCCAGGTCGCCTCGGTGAAGCCCAGGTGGTACGCGAAGTCGTGCATCTGGTTGTGCATCGCGAACAGGTTGCTCACGGCGGCGTCGGCGTCGTTGCGCCGGGCCGAGGTGAAGACCGCCGGGTCGCACCTGGACTCGTGCCACTGGTCGGTGAACGGGTAGGTGTACGCACGGTCCGGGCTGGGGGTCGCGGTGAAGGGAGTGGCACCGCCACCCCAGCGCACGGTGTTGTTCGCGGCGTTGCCCACCGAGGTGAACGTCGGCGCGCCGGTGGCGAGGTCGACGTCCCATGCCTGACCGCTCGCCGGGTCGCGGACCGTACGCGTGCAGCCCGGCTGCGGGGCGAGGCACCAGTGCGTCCGCGGATCGGTGCCCGGCGCGATGCGGCTGGGCGGGGCGGCCGGGAACACGGCCCAGTCCGGGTTGTCCGCGTCGAAGTTCACCAGGTCCTCGCGGACCAGGATCTCACCGGTACGGGCGTCGACGAACGTGGTGTACGCGGTCGGTTCGGTGGTGTCGTTCGCGATGAGGGTGACGGAGTAGGCCGCGCGGGGACCGTTCGCCGGGGTCGGCACCGCGACCTCATAGATGTCGGAGGTGGCGACCTGACCCGCGGTCAGCCCGGCGTCGCGCAGCGCGGCGTCGGCGGCCTGGGCCGGGCTGAGGGTGGCCGGCTGCGGCGCGCCGGTGTCCCGGGACAGCGACGAACTGACCCGGATCACCGTACCGCCCTTGACCAGGATGCTGACCAGGCCGTCATAGCCGGCCGGAAGGTCACCGAAGCGCTGGCGCAGTTGCACCACCGAGGCGGCGCCGAGCGGACGGACGAGGACGGTCTGCATCGCGGCGACCGACGCCTGGTCGAGGCCGAACAGTTCGCGGTTGGCGGTGAGGAACTGCCGGGAGGCGGCTTCCGGGTCCGCCGGCAGCCCGGTCGCCAGCGCCGGGCCCGGCCCGAGCGCCTCGGGCGTGCCCAGCGGGTTCCAGCGCACCCCGGGGAAGTGGCCGGCGAGCGTACGCTGCCGGGTGCTGGGTGGCACAGCGCCTTTCCGGTTGTCCTTGCCGCGGGGACCGTGGCCGTCGCCGAGCAGGTCGGAGCGTTGCTGCTGCGGGGCCGGGCCCCGGGAAGGATCGGCGTTGGCCGGCGTCACGGCGGCCATGCTGCCGACGACCGCGACGGCCGCGACGGTCGCCAGGAGATGGGCGGGCCGCCATCGCGGCCTTCCTCGGGTTGTCCATTCGGGTCTGCGCACGGGTACCTCTTCGCTCCGGGGTGGTGGAGTTGGTGTCGGCCCGGGCGTCCGCGTGCCGGCGGTCACCTAGGTATGCGAATACATAGATGAAACGAGTAAACGGCCCGGATGGCGGTCCGGCCATCCGGGCCGGTCAGAAGTGAGGGTGTCGGCGAGGGTACCGACCCGGTACGCCGAGCGGCGCCGTCCCGGAGATGTGGCGGCGCCGCGGTTGTTCGGCGAACCGTCCGTGGACGCACGACTACCACGCCATGGCGCAGCTCGCTGAGATGATGCGCCCGGATGACGTGACCGCGATAGTGGTCTTCGCACTCACCCGGCCGCGATAGTGGTCTTCGCACTCACCCGGCCGCGCCACTACCGGATGCGGGAGGTCGCGTTCCGCTCGACGACGGAGCAGTCCCGGGGCTGAGCCCTGCCGCGGCGACCTTCGGCAGGCCGGCCGTCGTCTCCGGTCGCGCCCGGTGTCGACGCCACGGTGCCAGCCGGACCCCGATACCCGACAGGACCGAGCCGATCCCGCAGCCGATTCCCGTCACGACGGCGGTGACCCGCTGGTTGTGCACGTACTCGGCGGCCTGCTCGGGCGTCGGCCCGAAGGGCAGGTAGGAGGGTTCGAAGCTGAGCAGAAAGCACGCGTACGGAGTCGCCAACCCCAGAGCGACCAGCGACCAGCCCAGCACGCGTCGCCGTCTGCCGTACCCGGTCCGGCGTCGGATCACGCCGGCTGGCCACAGTGGACGCACTGTTCCCGCTCCGACCAGCTCGCCTTGTGAAGGTCCTGCGGGGTGAGAGGTCGGTGGCCGAAATCGGTCCGGACCCTCATCCGGAAGCCCCAGAGCGCTTCGGCGAAGTCGTGGTACGCCCGGTGGTAACTCTCCGACCGGAGCGCTGCGCCCGACCGGACGGCATCCCGGATTTCGATCAGCCGCCGAAACGCGGCCTCGCCGGCGGTCACCAGGTCCGGAGTCGCCGATACCAGCAACTTCTCCCGGGCCCGGTACAGACCGGAGCGGCCGATCGCGTCACCCGCGGCGTCGGGCCGGTCCGTGGCGCCGGCGTCCGTCCGCGCGACCTCGCGGAGCAGACCGTGCGCCGAATCCAGGGCGAGCGTGAAGTCGATGCAGTTCTGCCAGCACTCCAGCTCCCGCTCGCGGCTGCGCTGGGTCCTGCTACGCCGGAGATCCGCGATCAGCGTGCCCGAGAGCGCGACCACCCCGCCGGCCGCCGTGCTCACAATCGGCATCCAGTCCATACGCCACATCATCGCGCCCGCGGTCGAGGCTCCGGGTGCGTACTTCTCCCGCCTAGGCGACGACAACGGCGGATCGGGGTCCCGGGTCTTCGGACGGCAGCTCCGGAGCTTCGGGCGGCCTCAGAGCACGTGGGTTACGCCTTCGGCGGCGATTCGGGCATCGACCGCGCTGCGGTCGAGGTTGGCGCACAGCACGACCGACGCGCCGACGACCAGCGGCGCCAGCAGCCACGTGACCGGCTCCTCGTGCTCGGCCACGTCCACCAGGAGGCGGTCGCCGGCGCGCAGCCCCAGTGAGTCGGCGATGCTGCCCGCCAGGGCTGCCCACTCCCGGTAGCTGGTGCCGTCGGGGCTCGCCGCGTCGTCGCGTCCGATCGACTCGTACTCCGGCGGAAGATCGGCGTACCGGCCGACCTCGGTGACGTAGTCCCGGTAGCCCGCGGGCACCTCGGCCATCGGCGCGCCGCCGGGTGCCAGGCCCAGCACGAACCGTTGGTGGGCTGCCGGCACCGTCTCCAGCCAGCTGTCCAGGCGCTTACGGGAGACGAACACCGCCTCCAGGGGCTCGTCCATACCCGGTCCGACCGGTGCCAGTCCCGCCGTCGCCCAGGACCGGTACGCCACGGCGATCCCGGCCGACCAGGCGCCCAGCAGGATGGCCGCGGTCTGCCAGTGCGGCGGCAGCAGCACCGCCGCGCGGGCTCCCCGGTCGAGGCGGCACCCGTGCCGTAGGAGAGCCGCGGTCCGCGCGGCCCAGCTACCCAGGGCCGGTGCGGTGAGCTCCACCCGCTCGCCGGTCGCGTCGTCGTAGTAGGTCAGGAGCGCCCGGCGGGCTCCCGCGGCCGGGTCGTGGGTGAGCAGGACGGCCACGTCCGCGGTCGTCGTCGGCTGCATCGGTCGGCTCCCCAACTGGTGGCGGTCATCGATCAGATCACCCTACGTCACGACGACCATGGTCACTCGCCGGTGCGGCCGGCGAAGGGCGGCGCTCGCGGCGTCCAGACCTGCCACCACCCGCTCGCCGTACGCGCCGGCGCCACCGCGCCGGGCCGGGCCTCCGGCCCACCGCCGGCGACGTGAGCCCGTCGGGCGACGGCCGGTCGGTCAGGTGACGGGGACACTGCCGGCGGGCTGGAGGCCACGGGACGAGCCGCCGACCAGGACCTGGTACGTGCCGGGGTATACCGACCACCGCTGCCGGCCGGCGTCGTAGCGGGCGAACGCGTCGGCGTCGAGGTGGAACATGACGCAGGCGCTCTCGCCGGGGCGCAGGCTGACCTTCTGGTAGCCGGCGAGCTGCTTGGGCGGTTCGCCGGCGCCGGCCGGCGCACCCAGGTAGAGCTGGGCCACCTCCGATCCCGGCCGGTCGCCGGTGTTGGTCACGCGTACGGTGACCGTGGCGTCCCGGCCGTCGCCGGCGATGTCCAGGTCGCTGTACCGGAACGTGGTGTAGGACAGGCCGTAGCCGAATCCGAACAGCGGCCGCTGTCCGGTGGCGTCGAACCAGCGGTACCCGACCAGGGTGTCCTCGTCGTAGCGTTCCGTGCGCAGGCCCAGGTCGTCGTAGGTGACGGGGCCCTGCCGGGCACTGGCCGGCCAGGTCATCGGCAACCGGCCGGACGGGTCGGCGTCGCCGAACAGCAGCGCGGCGATCGCGTTGCCGAACTCCTGGCCGGGGTACCAGGCTTCGACGACGCCGGCGACCTGGTGCAGCCACGGCATCGACACCGGACCGCCGGTGTTGAGGACCACGACGGTCCGGGGGTTGGCGGCGGCGACGTCGTGGACGAGCTGGTCGGAGTCGCCGGGCAGCGCCAGGTCGGTACGGTCGGTGCCCTCACCGGTGCTGTCGCCCACGAAGACCACCGCGACGTCGGCGGCGCGCGCGGCGTCCACGGCGCGCTGCCGCAGCGCCGGGTCCGGCGGCTGCCAGCCCAGGTGCACGCCGGCGCCGATGACCGACTCCGCGGGGGAGTACTCGAGCTGGATCGTGACCGGCCGTCCGGCGGTCAGCCGCACCGGCGGGGGCTGTGCGGTGACCGGGAAGTCGGCGTACTTGTTGCCGGCCAGTTCCCTGCCGTCGACCAGGAGCCGGAACGCTCCGGCGGCGTTGAGCGAGAACCGGTACTCCCCGGTGGCCGGCGGGGTCAGCGTCCCGGTCCACCGTGCCGACCACACCGTCGGCAGGCCCGCGACCGGCGGCGCGGAGAAGTCGACGGTGCGGTCCACCCGGGTGGCGACGGGGGCGCCGGTCAGGTCGGGGGTGGCGTAGTAGGTGCCGAGCAGGCCGTGGCCGCCGCCGGCGTCGGGGGTGAGCGACGTCGCGGGCACCACGGGCAGCGGAGCGGTACCGAGCGTGCCCGGCGCGTACCTGACCTGCACGCCGCTGCCCGCCCGGGCGGTGATCCCCGCGAGCGGGGTGACCAGCTCGGAGGGGACGACCGTACCGGAACCACCCTCGCCGATCTGCGCGCCGGCACCGGCGGCCGTGCCGATCACCGCCAGCGAGCGCAGCCGGCCGGAGTCCAGCGGCAGCACACCGTGCTCGTTGCGCAGCAGCACGCTGCCCTGCTCGGCGATCCGCCGGGCCAGCTGGCGGTGCGCCGGCGTGCTGACCATCGCCGACTCGTTGCCCCGCACGGGGTGGTCGAACACGCCGATCCGGAACATCGCGGTGAGGATCCGCCGGACCATGTCGTCCAGCCGGCTCATCGGTACCGCGCCGGACCGTACGGCCGCCTTCAGCGCGTCCCCGAAGTGGGTGCCCAGCGGCATCTCCATGTCCGTACCGCTGTTGGCCGCCGCGACGGTGTCGCGGATGCCGAAGGACCAGTCGGACATCACGAACCCGTCGAAGCCCCAGCCGGCCTTCAGCGTGCCGAGGATCCGCGGATCCTGGCAGGCGTAGGCGCCGTTGATCTGGTTGTACGCGCACATCACCGCGCCGGCGCCGCCCTGCTGCACGGCGGCCGTGAAGCCCGGGTAGTAGATCTCCCGTAGCGCCCGCTCGGAGATGAGTTCGTCGACCGCCGGGCCGCCGATGACCGGTACCCCCTGCCGGCCGGTCTCCTGGTTGTTGGCCACGAAGTGTTTCGGCGTGGCGATCACGTGGCGGCTCTGGATGCCGCGGATCTCCGCCGCCGCGAGCTGCCCGTTGAGGTACGGGTCCTCGGTGAAGGTCTCCGACGCCCGTCCCCACAGCGGCGTCCGCAGGATGTTCAGGGCGGGTGCGAGGGCGACGTTGTGGCCCTTGCCTGCCTGCTCCTGGCCCAGTGCCCGACCGTACTCGTAGGCGACGTCCGGGTCCCAGGTGGCCGCGTCGGCGACGACGGTCGGAAACGCCGTCACGCCGGTACCGCCGTTGCCGACCCCGTTCGGCCCGTCCGCCAGCCACAGCTCCGGGATCCCCAGCCGGGCACTGCCCGGCACGTGTCCGGCGTGGGCGCCCTTCGGCGGGAACTCGTCGCCGTGCACCATCGCGATCTTCTCGTCGAGCGTCATCCGGGCGAGCAGCGCCTCGGCGCGCTGGGCGGGGCTGGCGCCCGGACGCATCCACGGCCGGTCCGCCGATAGGGAACCGGCCGCCGGCAGGGCGCGAGCGGTGACCCCGGAAAAGAACAGCGCGGCTGCTACCAGCAGGTACGCGACACGTCGGAACATCCCGCCGTTCCCTTGATTCTGGCGCCCGGACCGGCGTACCGGTGGCCGAAGGCCAGGCGCCTGGCGGAAGCCGTACGAGGGCGCGTCGGCATCGGACCGGTGTCTACCACCGGCGGTGTCGCCGGTCGGCATCCGAGGTGGGAGCCGGCCGGTGGTGTGGCCTCTCGACGGCTCGTTGTCACGGGCTCGTTGTCGCGGGCTCGTTGTCACGCCGCTTCCACGACGGCTCGTTGTGGCACGGCGTGCGGGACGGTCAACGCCCCTATGCCCTGAATGCTACGCCGGACGTGACGTACGCCCGGCCGGGGTCGGGTCGGTGGGGTGACCGGCGCCGACCGGCCCGGTTACCGCCACGCGATCGGAATATGATTCACGATCATCGAATTGATGTCCGTGCCGACCCGCTTTTACGACGATCATCCCTAGGGAACCGGCGGCAGGTCGATTGACAGTCACCCTCCAATGCCGACAGAGTCGGGACCGGATGATTCGCCCGACGTGCAGAAGGGGGCGTCGTCGATGGTGTTCGTACCCGGCGAGGGCTCATCGCCGTACCGGACTCGGAAGCTGACCCGGAATTCGGTGCACGGTGCCGACGCTCCGGTTCAGCTGCACATCGGTTTCCTTGCGCTCTGGCGGTCCGGTTACCTGCGCGTCGCGGCGTATCCGGCAGTCGGCCCGGCGTTGCACGCGTCGCCCCGCCGGACGGGAGACGCCCCTTGCCCATAGGTCGGAGCGAGGACGATTTCCTCGGCGAATGGGACGTGTTCCGGGCGCCGGACATCTTCGAGTGCATCGACTCGATTCACCGCTTCGCGCTGGAGGTCCAGTATCCCCAGTTCACGCACTGGGAGAGCACCACATCGATGAGTGGCGTTCACGACGCGCTCTATGAGGAGGTGTACGAGCTGCTGAGCCGCACCGGGCTGTACCGGTACGACAGCCTCGAACGGGCCTCCGACTCCGACTCGGTACGTGTCGAGTACAACGACGCAGACCAGGGCTTCGCCGTTGTCTTCACCCGGGGCAACCAGCTCAGGCTCGAACGGACGGGCTCCTCGTTCCGCCGCTTCTTCGACTGGTACAAGCTCATCCTGCCGGGAGTGGCGAAGGTGGAGGCGGCGCTGCGGGAGGAGTTGGAGCGGCTGTGCAGCCGGGACGAGCGCCGGCACATCGAGCCCGCACGCGCGTCGTACCATTTCGCATTCATCCTCCACGACTTCAGTCAGGGGAGGTCGCGCGCCAACCGGGTGCGCAATTCGCACGTGCTCCGGCGGGCGCTCACACACGTGCCCAGCGGCGACGGCGGACTGGTCGAACTCTCCGACAAGGAGATTCCCGACCTCGGGCGAATCGATCTTGCGGTGAGCAGATGGCAGGACGGTCCCAGCGGGCCGGTGCGCGAGATATATGACATCCAGGCGCCCGGCAATCGCGACTACGGCACAGTCTGGATCTATCTGACCTACGTGGCGGAATCGCGGTTGGAAGCAGAACCGCCCCGTCAGCAGCCCGACTTCGACATGTTCCTCCAGCGGTACGACTATCCTCTGGTCGAGTTCGTGCGCGAGCGGGCCCTGGCCCGCTTCATCACCGAGATGACCGACGGGTTGCTCTTCCGCTCGACCCCGGGCCAACTCCCGTGACGGCTGCCGTCGCCACCGCCGCCGAGGCCCCACCGGCCGGGGGCACCGCCTTCGTGGTGTCGCCCTTCGGCGAACCGTACGACACCTACTATCGCAAGATCTACCTGCCGGCCATCGCGAACGCTCATCTCGACGGCCAACGCGGTGACGACATATTCCGTTCCGGGAACGTCGTGCGGCACATCGTGGAGCTCATCCTGCGCTCCAGCGTCGTGGTCGCGGAGCTCTCCCAGCCGAACGCCAACGTGTACTACGAGCTCGGGCTGGCACACATGGCGGAGAAACCGTGCGTGCTGCTGACCGAGACCGGCTCCGAGATCCCGTTCGATCTGCAGAACCAGCGCCACATCAGCTACTCGCCGCGCGATCCTGACTGGGCCGAGAAGCTCCGTGGCGACATCACCCGGGCCATCACCGAGACGCTCGCGGAGCCGACCGCGTCCAAGCCGTTTCCGCTCGACTGGACGTCCGGGCGGACCGCGCGCGGCGACGACGGCTCGTCACCACCGGAGGTGCTGCCGGCTCTTCAGATGGTGCAGGCCACCCTGGACTCGCTCAGGCAGGACCTCCGGGTCTCCCTGCGGACCGGGTCGGCCGCGGACCTCCCGCCCGCTCCCAGCGCCACCGAGCTGCGGGCGTACGCGGCGCGGGAGCTGGGTCGCGGGGTGACGCAGGCGGAGGTGATCGAGGCCCTGCGGGCGCACGGTGCGCCGACTCCCTGGGCCCGCGAGGTAGTGGGCGAAATCCTCAGGAGCATGTGAAGACCGGTCGGCAGGAGCGCACGGGAGGGGCACGATGGCAGGAGCGGTCAGGAACGTGGCGCGGAGTCCGGTCGCCGGCGACGACGGACCGGGTGAACCGACCACCGGCTACTTCGGATACCGGGCGGAGTCCCTGGTGTCGTCGTGGTCCGCGGAACAGCGAGCGGCGCGCAACGGTTTCCTCGGCCGTATCGTTCACTTCGCGGCCGCGCTGCCCTTCCCCGGCAGCCTGCAGGTCAGTATCGGCCGCGAGGCGAAGTCGCCGACCCTGGCGCTCCGGTTCGTCGTCACCGGACCGGCCCGGTCCCTGCCGGCGATCGACCGCCGACTGAGGTCGCTGCTGTCCGACCCGGCCAGCCCGGTGGTCGCCGGGCGGCTCGATGACGCCGAGGTGACGCGCCTGATGCGGGCGACGCCGAAGCGGATGGTCGAGATGCGCCGCGCGGTCTTCGCCGCCGACCGGTCCTCCCGGCGGCGCACCATGCCCCTCGTCATCCACGGCGACCGGGACATGCTCGGGCTGTGCCGCGCACTCGTCGACGCCGAGCAGCACGAGATCCGGCTGTGCGTCTCGTCGGCGGTGACCTCGCTGTCGGACGAGGATCTCGCCGAGGTCCTGGGGGTCGAGCGTCGTACCTCGACCGAGTTGGGAATGGCGCTGGCCCGGCACGGCAGGCCGGTCCGCTGCCAGGTACTGATCAGTTGCCCCACGGCGGGCCTGGACCCGCTGGTGGCCGCGGAGCTGACGAGCGCGGGCGACCCCCTCGAACTGGTCGTGGTCGAACCGGCGATGATGCCGCAGGCGGTCGCCACCTGGCGCGGTGACCGCCCGGAACCACTCGCGGTCAACGCCGCTCCGGGGGAGGCGATCCTCGGCGCCAACGACGTCGAGGGCATGTTCCGGCTGCCCGTCGCCACCACCGGGACGTTCCCGGGCTTCGACGTGGTGCCTGCCGGGCAGATCCGGGCGGGGCTCAGCGCGGTCCGGGGGAGCGCCTCGAGTGGACTGCGCATCGGCTCCGCCATCGGGCCGGGAGGCTCGCCGACCGACATCCGGATGTCCCTGGCGGACCTCTCCCGCCACCTGTACATTCCAGGCCAGACCGGAGCGGGTAAGTCGACCGCGCTGCGGGCGGTGGCGACGGAACTCGCCGCGGCCGGTCACGGCTTCCTGTTCATCGATCCCCATGGTGAGACCGCCGCCCACCTGCTCCGTGACCTGCCCCCTGAGCGGGTGGCCGACACCGTCTACGTCAACTGCGCCGACATCGAACACCCGGCGCCCATCAACCCGTTCGCCGTGACGGACCTGCTGGAGCGCGACACGGCCCTGGCCAATGTGGCCGCCATGTTCACCGACCTGTTCGACCCCGGCCAGACCGGCATCGTCGGACCGCGCTGGGAGACGTGGTTCCGGATGGCGATGCTGACGCTGATCGCGGCCCAGGGTCGACACGCTTCCCTGCTCGACGTGCCGCTGATGTTCCTGGACTCGGCATACCGCGACGCCTGCAAGAAGACCATCTCCGAGGACTACCTGCTGGACTTCTGGGACCGGGAGATGAAGCAGACGACCGACTACCACAAGTCGGAGATCCTGGGCTGGTTCACCAGCAAGTTCACCGCATTCCGGACGAACGGCGTCCTGCGTCGGATTCTCGGCAGCGGCCACGACGTGCTCGACCCGGCCGAGATCATGGACTCGTCCAAGATAGTCATCGTCTCGCTGGACAAGGGCAAGATCGGTGCTCCCGTCAGCCAACTTCTCGGTTACGTGTACCTGACCAGGTTCTGGACCGCCGCGCTGCGGAGGCGGACGAACAAGCTGTTCGGCCTGATCGTCGACGAGGCGCACACGTTCGCCAAGGGCGCTCTCCCCGACGTCCTGGCCGAGGGCCGCAAGTTCGGACTGTCGGCGGTCGTCGCCAACCAGTACCTCGACCAGTTTCCGGAGAACATCCAGAACGCGCTGCTCGGCAACGTGGGAACGGTCGTCGCGTTCAGGCTGGGCGACCGTGACGCCCAGCACCTGGGTGCCCGGTTCCAGCCGGACTTCGAACTCGACGCGCTCCGGCGGCTGCCCAACTTCGACGCGGCGTGCTCCCTCCTGGTCGCGGGCGTGCCGACACCCGCCTTCACGTTGAAGATCGACCACTACGAGAGAATGGCGACGAAGCCGGCCACCGAGGGCAGGCGCCAGCAGCGCGCCATCGTCTCCGCCAGTCGCACCCTCCTGCGAGCGGAGAACAAGGTGGCGCGGCAGATCCAGAAGCAGAAGGACCAGCAGCGTGCCGACGCGGGGACCCGGCAAGGGCCCGCCTTCGGCCGGTCGCCCTGGAAGCCGGCCGCGCCCGACAGCCGCGGCGCCGGCGCCGGCGCCGGCGACAGTGACAGTGACAGTGACGGCGAGAACCTGGTCGATGGTTGGCGAACGTATCTCGGCCGACACGGCAGTCCGGGTGAGCCGGTTACGGCCCCCGCCAGCCCCTCGTCCACGACGTCCCCGGTCAGCTCCGACGCCGACCCGGTGAGTGAGATCTGACGACAGTGGCCGGTGGGTATGCCGGCACGCCGTACGACGGGAGAGTGCGGATGGCAACGACGACCGACGATCCTGCCGGCCCTGACAGGAGTTCGCGTATCAAGCTCGACCAGAACACTCTGGTCGAGCTCGGACTGGCCGCGCTGCCCCCGGCGCACGGGGAACTCATGCTGCGCTACATATACGAGACACTCGAGCTCAGGGTCGGCACGACCCTCGCGGCGGAGATGTCCGAATCGGAGCTCGCCGACTTCGAGGGGCTGATCGACGCCGGCGACGAGGCGGGCGCGCTCGACTGGCTCGTCGCCCACCGCCCCGACTACAAGGCGGTGGTGCGGACCGAGTGGGACCGGCTGCGTACCGAACTGGCCGGTCAGGCGGCTCAACTGATCGAGGTGTCACGGTCGCACGCCGACGTCGCCCGGTCCGGCCCGCCGCAGTCCGGAGCCGTCGCCGCCGAGGAGCCGTAGCGGTCGCCACGGCGTCAGCTCGTGGGCTGCGCGTCGGCGTCGCCGACGAACTTCGCCATCCAGCCCTCGTTCTGGATCGAGATGACCCGTTCGCACTGCTGTACCAGCACGTCGAGCTCGGCCGGGGAATCGGTGCGTGCCGCGGCCCGGCGCAGCCGGGCCAGCTCGTCGGCCGTCCGCAGGTACTCGACCAGCTGGTACTCGTAGCGCGCGGCGGCCACGTGCGCGGCCAGGGTCGCGCCGACCGTGGTGACCACCGCGATCCACACCCCGAGGCTCCGGTCGGGGCGGACCACGGCGATGGCGCCGAGCACCACGCCGATGGCCGCCAGGGTCACCTCGACCCGCCGGAACTGGGCGAGCCGCGCCTGGATGCCCCGGGCCCGGGGCTCGTAGTAGCCGTTCATCTGGGCGTCGGCCCGAACCTCGAGGTACGACCGGTAGTCGTGGACCTCCGGCAGGGCGCGCCGCACCGGCTCGATGCCGGTCCTGTGTCGCAGCAGGTCCGCGGCGTCCCGCAGTACCGTCTCGGACACCTTGACCAGCCGGTCGTCGCGGTCGGGCCCGGCGTAGTCGCCGGCCCGCGCGAGGTACAGGAACACCTCGCTCTTGAGCGCCTCCGACACCGAACGCGCGCGGGTCCAGTCCCGCAACACGGAGCCGCTCCACCGGGGGCGCAGCAGCGGGACCAGGCCCACCCCCACGGTCGCCGCGACCGCGAGCGCGGAGCGGCCGGCGGGCGCGATGCCGGTCACCGCGCCGGCCAGCGTCGCCGACACCGCGCTCGTCACGGTCAGCGCCAGGCTCGTGGTCCGGGCGCGACCGATGGAGGCCTTCATCCGGTTGGCGGTCTGTGACCAGATGGATTGCTGGCGCCACGCCTCGTCGGCCGGTGAGTTGTCGGGCATCGTGCCTCCTCCTTCTGCGGCGCGAACCGCCATGGCCCGCAGGGGCCGGTGACAGACATCTTTGCCGCATCGGTCGGACCGGTACAGCAGTCGCCGCGGGCTGGCGCACGGTGCTGCGCCGCGGAGACGAGGCTGGCGCGCCAGCGCAGGTCGTGGCCACAATGTCGTCCATGCACCGCAGACGCCTATCCGACACTCCAGCGTGGCCGTCCGCAGGCCGTACTTGTACTGATGCGTGCCGACGCCGGCCCGCGGCCGGAGATCCGGGGGCTGGCCGGCGTCGGCACGGGAACGCTCAGATGCGGTGGTTCCAGGCCGATGGACAGAGCAGCGTGGTGCGCGATCATGTGTTGAGCTGACTGGGGTTGTGGTGGACGACGACGCGGGAACCGGCGCGTATCTACCGGTCCCGGTGTCCGCGTACGGGCCGCTGGATGCCTTGGCCGAGCAGGTACATGATCTGACGCAGACCAGCCGGGCCCGAGAGGCGCTCGCGGCGTTGGCGGTCTATGAGCCGCTGGCCCGCGCCTTCGGTGACGAGAAGACCGTCGGTTTCCTGCTGCAGAGCCGCATGTTTGCGTATGTCAACCTCGGTCGGCTGCAGGAAGCGCTGACGGCCGGCGAGCGGCTGCTGAGCCATCACGAGTCCGCGGGCTCCGTCGTCGGCGTGGCGAAGACGCTGGCCGACCTTGCCCGGGTGCACCTGTACGTCGACCAGCTCAGCGAGGCGATGCAGTGCCTGGCCCGGGCCGGCCTGTTGCTGGAACGGACCGGCGTACGCAACGAGCGGTACGTGGCGGCGCTGGGCTCACTGATGGGGACGGCCATCAACGCCGAACTCTACGAGACGTCCCGCGCCGCCTACCATCAGATCTTGCAGCTTCGGACCGCGACCGACCGGACGGAGTCGTTCGCCATCTACGACCTGATCCACGCTGAAATGCTGCTGGAATGGGGTCTGCGGCTGGACCAGCTCGGCGACCACACAGCAGCCAGGGTGCGGTTGCGGACCGCCGCGGAGCTCTTTGCGCGATCGTGCGACATCCCCGCCGGCGGCGATGCCACCGACAAGGCACTGTCGCTCAGCGCCTCGTACGCGGTGGCGCTGGCCAAGCTCGGCGAGGTCGACCGGACGCTCGACCTCGCCGCCGGCATCGTGGTACCGCTGCGCGCGGCTGGCGATTGGTACCACGCCCGGCAGGCCCACCTGGCGCTCGGGATCGCGCTTCGAGTCAACGGCGATCTCCCGGCCGCCCGCCGGGAACTGCTCGCCGCCAAGCAGCTGGGCCCGGACAGCAGTGCCGGCGGTGGGCTCGTCGTCGGGTTCGAACTGGCCGTGCTCGCCGCACAGGAGATCGGTGAACACGCCACCCGCGACCTCCGCAGCATGATCCACGACCAGGCCCGGCAACTCTGGCGGCAACGGTTGCAGCGCGTCGCCATGCTCCGCCAGGCCCGCCAACGTGAAGAACAGGAGCAGGCCCGCCAACGCGCCGAGGCCGCGCTGCTATTCGACCCGCTCACCGGACTGGCCAACCGCCGCCGCTTCGACCAGATCATGGCCGACCTCGACACCGGCGAGATCAACGAGCCGACCGCGCTGCTGCTCCTCGACGTCGACAAGTTTAAAACCATCAACGACACGTACTCCCACAGCGTGGGCGACCAGGTGCTGCGTGAGATCGCTGTGATCCTGCAGGCGAACTGCCGCGCCGGCGACATCCCCATCCGCTACGCCGGCGACGAATTCGTCATCTTCCTGCACGCCGATCTCACCGGTGCCCGCCGCATCGCCGAACGCATCCGCGCGACCGTCCGCGGTGCGAACCTTCACCACATCGCCGCCGGCCTGCGGATCAGCATCAGCATCGGCGCGACCGCACTGCGCCCGGGTATGACCGCGCAGGATTTGTTCAACGCCGCCGACGCCAACCTCTACCACGCCAAACGCGGCGGGCGCGACCAGGTCGCCGCCTAGCGTCCGGTAGACGATGGGGTCGAAGATCGGTGGCCGGCCGCCCTTCGATCCCCTTGTCGCCTCATCGCCGTAGGGGCCTGCGGTCGACCGTCCACAAAGGTGGCGACAGCGCTGAGTGCAATTGTCCGCGAGTGACGTCGAGCGTCACGCTGCCGCTGCTGTCCCGCCAGCGGTGGGGTGGGAACGGTTCCAACGCAGGGTGGTCCGGACAGGCCGTGCGAGGCGGCATCCGCACGCTGCGGAGCGACGGGGCACGTGAGTGCCCCGTCGTCGTACGGGGTCGGTCAGGACGGGGCCCACGGGCCGATGATGAACGTGCCGTCGGCGGCGAACGGGTGGGGGTTGACCGTGCAGCCGCCCAGGTCGATGGTCTGGGTCTGCATGGCCGGTGCGGGTCGGCCGGCGCCGGGGCACTTCATGTGGTCGAAGCCGAGGAAGTGGCCCATCTCGTGGTCGATGACCATGGTGCGGTAGCCGGCCAGGTCGATGGGGAAGCCGGGGGCGCCGTGCAGCCAGCGCCGTAGGTTGATCATCTCGGTCTGGCCGAACCGGCAGGAGTACACGCCCTGGGTGTCCATGCCGTAGGCGCCGCATTCCTTGTCGACGGTGGCGGGGGTGGCCAGTCGGATCCGGACGCTGTAGTCGCCGCCGCTGACCCGCTGGAACGACCACGACGCGTCGGTCATCTGCTCGTCGGGGTCGGTGACGGGGGACCGGGCGGAGTCGGTCCAGCCGCGCGGGGCGGTGATGATCTTATCCACGGTGGACGCGAAGCTGGCCGGGGTCCAGGCCGGGTTGTCGCCCCAGGCGATGCCGTCTTCGACCTCGACGCGGTACTTGACCAGGGTGGCCCCGGTGCCGGCGACGTCGGTGCCGCCGTCGGCGACGCTGAAGGTGCCCGCGCCGCGGGTCGGCACGCCGTCGTTGGTCGGCGGCGTGACCTTGGACTTCGGGGCGTCCGCGCCGGCCGAGACGGTTTTCTTCAACGTGGTCGTCGGCTTCGGCGTGGGTTTGCGGCTGGGGCTCCCGGTGGTCGACGGGGTGGGCGAGGCCGACGGTGGTGGGGGCGACGGCGATGGGGACGGCGGCGGGTCGGTGGGGCTGGCGTCAGGTGACACGGCGGAGGCGGCCTTGGGGGTGTGCGGGGCGGGTTCGGCGCACGCGGCCAGCCCGACGATCAGGAGCAGTCCCGCCACCACGGCTGGATACGACCTCGTTCGCACCGCCACACCTCTCCTTGCCGACTGGCGGGCAGCCTACGCGATCGAGCCCGACGGCGGGGGAGGGTCGGGCGCCGCCGTCGTGACGCCCGGGGCGTGTGCGGTCGCCCGGCCGCTGCTCGGCCGCCCGGGCGCGCCGTGACCGGCTGTGGCCGTCGTCCGTACGGTGATGTCGCTGTTTTACGGGATCTTGTCTGCTAGATCAGCAGCAGGAATGGTTGGCGCTGCTTCGTCACCGGTAGGGATGGTCTGGATCATGCCGCCTGATACAAAGCCTTGGCGGGTACCTGTCCGATTTGCCGGTCGTAACGGGTGGTAGCACCCCGGGCGCTGCTGTCTACATTGGAGCATCTGGACCTGCAGGTGGTTGATCTTTTAATGATCGTGCGGCGGGGCCTATGTGCATGACGCTCGGTAGTTTCACCGGCACGCTCTTGTGAACTCCTATTGACCTTCCTTAATGTTGCGGTTCCCCTGTCGTGGGGGGCTCTTGGGGAGGTCGCGATGTCTGCCTGGTCGGCGCGTGGTTCCGTTGTGCCCGTTGGCGTTCACCGTCCACGACCGGCCTGGCGCCGCCGGCTGGTCAGGTTGGTGGCGGCGACGCTGGCGGTGGCCGTGCCGGTCGGCATGACCGGCCAGGTTCCGGCGTTGGCGGCACCGCCGTGGTCGGGTGCGCAGGGGGCCGCGCCGAAGTCCGCACCGGTCGGTGGGGTGAAGGCGAAGGAACCGACCCGGTCGCAGACCGACGACGCCGCGGTGACGTCGATCAGCGACCGTCGGACGTTGCCGCCGGGTGGCGCGGCGGACGTGCCGGTGGCGGGCGCGGCGGTCGCGGTGGGCGGTCTGCCAATCACTCTCGATGCGGCGACACCGTCGGGCAACGACGGGTTGCGGCAGGGCCGCAAGATGCCCACCACCGATGTGGAGCGGCCGGGGTCGGTCCAGGTGACGGTGGCAGACCAGGTTGCCGCCAAGGCCGTCGGGGTGCCCGGTGTGGTGATGAGCCTGACCCGCTCCGACAAGGTCGCCAGCTCCGGCCGGGTTCGCCTGCGGGTGGACTACTCGGGGTTCGCCAACGCCTACGGGGCCAACTACGGGGATCGGCTGCGGCTGGTGGCACTGCCGGCCTGCGCGCTGACGACGCCGCAGAAGCGGGAGTGCCAGCGGCAGACCCCGTTGCCGTCGGTGAACATGCCGACCACGACGTCGGTGTCGGTGGATGTCGACGTGGCCGCCGATCCCAGCAACGCGCCTGCCGCACAGGCGCAGGAAGGGCAGGCCGCGCCGATGGTGGTGGCGGTGACGTCATCGGCGTCGTCGTCGAGCGGGGACTTCGGGGCGACGTCGTTGTCGCCGGCGTACTCGTGGGCGGCCGGCAACCAGGGCGGGTCGTTCACCTACAACTACCCGTTCAAGGTGCCCGCGTCGTTGGGCGGGCCGGCTCCGGATCTGGCGCTGTCCTACGACTCCGGTGCCATCGACGGGCAGACCGTGCGGCAGAACGGCCAGACCTCGTGGGTGGGGGAGGGCTGGAACCTCGAGCCCGGCTACATCGAACGCTCCTACCGCCCGTGCAGCCAGGACGGCGGGTCGACCGCCGACCTGTGCTGGTTTTCGGCCTACAACGCCACCATGGTCTTCGGTGGCAAGGCGACCCGGCTGGTGCGGGACAACGCCACCGGGGTGTGGCACGCCGCCGACGACTCCGGGCTGAAGATCGAGAACCTGACCGGCACGTCGAACTGGACCAAGAACGGCGAGTACTGGCGGGTCACTGCCCTGGACGGTACCCAGTACTACTTCGGCATCAACAAGCGCTACGCCGGCGACACCGCCGACACGGCGGCCACCCTGCCGGAGCCGGTTTTCGGTAACAACCCCGGCGAACCCTGCTACAACAGCGGCGGGTTCGCCAGCTCCTGGTGCGAGCTGGGCTACCGCTGGAACCTCGACTACGTCGTCGACCCGCGCGGCAACTCGATGACGTACTACTACGCCGTCAACCAGCAGTACGTGGGCATCAACGGCAACACCAACGTGCAGCCGTACCTGGCCGGGGCGGTTCTCGACCACATCGACTACGGCACCCGGGCCGGCAGCGAGGCGAGTTCCACCGCCCCGATGCGGGTGGTGTTCACCAAGACGGACCGGTGTTTCCAGTCGCCGAGTACCCCGTGTTCGGGACATCCGGAGAACTGGCCGGACACCCCATGGGATCTCAACTGCAACTCGTCGCCGGCGCCGACGTCGTGCCCGAACACGCAGACCCCGGCGTACTGGACGTCGTACCGGCTGACCTCGGTGACCAGCCAGGTCTGGGACGCCGGCAAGTCCGCCTACCGCAACGTCGACAAGTGGGACCTGACCCACCAGTTCCCCGCGTCGGGCGACTACATCGCCCCGGCCGGTAACGACTCGTCGCCGAACCTGTGGCTGGCCTCGATCACCCACACCGGTTACGCCGCCGACGGCACCACCAGCCTCGCCGAACCGACGATGACGTTCGGCGGTACCCGCATGGTCAACCGCAAGAACTGGGGGAACGACCTCGGCCTCGCCCCGCTGATGCACTACCGCGTGACGAGGGTGAACACCGGGACCGGTGCCGAGACCGTCGTGAACTATTCCGGCCAGGGCGAGCCGTTCTCCTCCACCGACTGCGTGCGCGACTGGGACCCGCTGTCGCAGATCAACCCCAACCGCTGTTTCCCGGTGTACGCCAAGCCGGTCACCATGCCCAACGCCGGCTGGGACTGGTTCCACAAGTACGTGGTCACCTCGGTGACCAACCGCGACCTCACCGGCGGGTCGCCCGACGAGACCTGGTCGTACGCCTACTCCACCGCCAACTCCTCGGACCCGGCGCTGTGGCACCACGACTACAACGAAACCGTCCAGCTGGCGTACCGGTCGTGGACGCAGTGGCAGGGTTACTCCACCGTGACCGTCACCCACGGCCCGGCCGGCGGCCCGCAAACCGTCACCACGAACATCCACCACCGCGGCATGGACGGCGATGGCCTGGCCTCCACCGACAACCAGTCGATGGTGTGGAACGCCCGCCGGGTCGGGGTGCTCGCCCCGCTGGGCACCCCAGGCACGATCGGGGCAATCTCCGGCCGGGGCGGCCGGTGCCTCGACGTCGCCCTCAGCGGCACCGCCGACGGCACCAACGTCCAGCTGTACACCTGCAACACCACCGGCGCGCAGATATGGCGCTACAACTGGACCGACCTGACGTTCCGCAACCCGCAGAGCGGCAAGTGCCTCAACATCGCCGGCAGCGCCTGGCCCGGCACCAACGTCAACCTGTCGACCTGCACCGCGGGCAACGCCTACCAGGTCTGGCAACGCCAACCCAACGGCAGCCTGCGCAACCCGTACACGGGCCGCTGCCTCGACATCGCCGGCGGGGTCAATGCCGACGCCACCAACGTGCAACTCAACGACTGCAGCGACAACCTCGCTCAGGTGTGGCTGCCGCAGGCCGACGGCAGCATGCTCAACCCGCAGGCGGCCCGCTGCGTGGACGTCTCCAGCAGCGGCACCGCCGACGGCACCAAGGTCCAGTCGTACCGCTGCAACAGCACCGGCGCGCAGCTGTGGCAGACCCTGTCGAACGGCACACTCAAAAACCCCCAGTCGGGCAAATGCCTGGACACCGCCAGCGGCGGCACCGCCAACAACACCCTGATCCAACTGTGGACCTGCAACGGCGCCACCTCACAGGTCTGGGCGGCGCAGGCCGATGGCAGCCTCAAAAACACCAAGTCCGGCCGCTGCCTGGACGCCCCCAACGGCAACGGCGTCAACGGACTTCAGCTGCAAATCTCCGACTGCACCGGCGGACCGGGCCAGATCTGGGTCAACAACTTCACCGACGCCGACGGCACCCGCGGTTTCGGCCGCGAGCAGCAGACCCTCGACGGCGGCACGCTCGTCTCCTCGACCATCCACGAGCCGACCGTGACCCGCACCGCCGTACGGTCCAAGCCCAACGACGTCGGCGAGGACCTCAGCGCCCTGATGGTCACCGAGACCGCCACCCGCAGCCGCACCTGGATCGCCGCTACCAACACCTGGCGCTGGACCGAAACCAACACCGCCTACGACTCCTACGGCCTACCGACTGACGTCAAAGACCTCGGCGACACCGCCACCGCGGCCGACGACCGGTGCACCCACACCGACTACGCCCGCGACACCGGCAAGGGACTGATCAACTTCCCCTCTCAGGTGACCACCACCACCTGTGCGGCCAACCCCGGTGACGGCGACTACCTCGAGGGCGCCCAGACCTTCTACGACGGCACGACCACCGTCGGCGCCACGCCCACCAAGGGCCTGCCCACCAAGACCACCGCCCTGGCCAGTGTCGCCTCGGGCACCAGGACCTGGAAGCAGGCCGCCCGCACTGACTACGACGCCTACGGCCGGCCCACCACCGCCTACGACGCGCTCGACCGCAAGACCACCACCGGCTACACCCCCGCCTCGGGCGGACCGGTCACCGCCAGTAGCGTGACCAACTCGGCAGGCTGGACCACCACCACGACCGTCGACTCCGGCAAGGACACCCCCACCTCGGTCGTCGACATCAACGGCAAGACCACCACCGCCGTCTACGACCCGCTCGGGCGGCTGACCAAGGTCTGGCGCAACAACCGGCCCACCACCGACACCCCGGACAACCAGTACACCTACACCCTGTCCAGCAGTGCCCCCAACAGCGTCCAGACCCAGAAACTCGGCCCCGCCGGCCAGCAGATCACCAGCTACGTCATCTACGACGGCCTGCTCCGCCCCCGCCAGACCCAGACCCCCGCGCCCCAGAACGTCGGCGGCCGGGTGGTGTCCGAGACCGTCTACGACGGCCGCGGCCTGCCGGCCAAGACCTCGACGTTCTGGAACAGCGCATCCGGCCCGACCGGGTCGCTCGTGGCGGCCAACGACGCCAACGTGGCCAACCAGCACCGCTTCAGCTACGACACCCTGCAACGGCAAACCGTCGACGCGCTCTACAGCAACAACACCCTGAAGTGGCAGACCACCACCAGTTACGATGGCGACCGCTCCACGGTCACCCCACCGGCCGGCGGCACCCCGACCACCACCATCACCGACGCCCGGGGCCAGACCGTCACCCTGCGCCAGTACCTGAACGGCGCCCCGTCCGGGGCGTTCCAGGACACCAGCTACGGCTACGACCGGCTCGGCCGCCAGACCAGCGTCACCGACCCGGCCGGCAACACCTGGACCACCAGCTACGACCTCCGCGGCCGGGTCACCCAGGCAGGCGACCCGGACAAGGGCACCATCACCTCCACCTACGACGACGCCGGGCAGCTGCTGACCAGCACCGACGACCGTAAGGTCACCCTGGCCTACACCTACGACGGCCTCGGCCGCAAGACCGAGCTGTGGAAGGACGCGGCCGGCACCGGCACGAAACTCGCCGACTGGACCTTCGACACCCTGGCCAACGGCAGCACGGTGAAGGGCCAGGCCGCCGCCGCCAACCGGTATGCCAACGGCACCACCTACACCACCCTGGTCACCGGCTACGACGACGCCTACCGGCCCCTCGGTACCACGGTGCGCATCCCCGCCGCTGAGACCGGCCTGGCCGGCGACTGGACCACCACCACCGCCTACAACGTCGACGGCTCAGTGGCGTCCACCACCTACCCGGCCGCCGCCGGCCTCGGCGCCGAGACCGTCACCACCAGCTACGACAACGTCGGCCTACCCACCACGCTGGCCGGCCTGGACACCTACATCGCCAGCACCCAGTACTACTACTGGGGCGCGGTCAAGCAGCAACTCCTGGGCGCCGCGCCCAAACAGGTCAAGCTGGACACCGCCGCCGACGAGGCCACCGGCCGACTGACCCAGCTGTCGACGGGCATCCAGACCGGCGCGTCGACCTGGACCGAGAAGCTCACCGAGAACTACACCTACAACCCGGCCGGCCAGGTCACCTCGATCGCCGAGACCACCGCCGGCGAGGTGGTGTCCAACCAGTGCTTCAGCTACGACGGGCTGCGGCAGTTGACCGAGGCGTGGACCACCACCGCCACCAGTTGCCAGACCACCCCCAGCCAAGCGGTCGTCGGCGGGCCGGACCCGTACTGGACCAGCTACCGCTACGACACCATCGGCAACCGCACCACCGACACCACCCACATCGCCACCGGCGACACCACCCGCAGCTACACCTACCCGGCCGCCAAGACCGCCCGACCGCACGCCGTCACCTCCGTCACCGCCACCACCGGCACCAGCAGCTACACCTATGACGAGGCCGGCAACACCAAAACCCGCAACCTCGCCGGTAAACCCGGGCAGACCCTCACCTGGGACTTCGAAGGCCACCTGGCCAGCATCGCCGATAGCGCCGGCACCGCCTCCTACCTCTACGACGCCGCCGGCAACCGGCTCATCGCCCGCGACGCCTCCGGCACCACCCTCTACCTCGCCGGTACCGAGGTCCGCCGCGACGCCGCTGGTGCGATCAGCGCCACCCGCTTCTACGGCTCCACCGCGGTACGCACCAACCCCGGCGGGCTCACCTGGCTGGCCGCCGACCACCACGGCACCACCCAACTCGCCATCAACTCCAGCGACCTCAGCACCACCCGCCGCAAGACCGACCCGTTCGGCAACCCCCGCGGCACCCAACCCACCTGGCCCACCACCCACGGCTTCGTCAACGGCGTCACCGACCCCACCGGCCTGACCCACCTCGGCGCCCGCGAATACGACCCCGGCATCGGCCGGTTCATCTCCGTCGACCCCATCCTCGACGTCACCGACCCGCAACAGACCAACGGCTACAGCTACGCCAACAACAACCCCACCACCGCCAGCGACCCGGACGGCCTGCGCGTCTGCCTCGACGAATGCGGCGGACCTGACGACAAGTACGTGCTCAAGCAGCAGGTCGCGACGCGTCAAGCCAAGGCGAAAGCAAACAGTGCGCCGTCCAGCAACGCTCGTCCCAGTGCGCCGGTGCTCACGGCTGCTCAACAGGCCGCCTACGAAAACGCCCAGAAGGTCAAGAAGCAGACCCTCGTAGACGTCCTCATCGACCAAGGGCTGAAGTTCGTCCTCGACCTCATCGGTGTAACGGACATCGTCAACTGCTTCACCAAGGGTGACCTGTGGGCCTGCGGCAATGCCGCCCTCAATGCCATGCCCTGGGGCAAGGCGCTCAAGATCGGCAAAGACATCTTCAAAGCACTCACCCGAGGCTTTGAGGCATATAAAACCTGGCAGAAGGCCGTCAAGTTTGCCGACGAAGTCATCGCAAGAACCCAAGCGCTGCTGAGGCGCGGATGTCACAGCTTCGATCCGAGAACGCCTGTCCTGATGGCAGACGGCACCCGCAAGGCCATCAAGGACGTCAAGGTCGACGACAAGGTCGTCACCACCGACCCCGACACCGGCCAGACCACAACCAGGCCCGTCACTGCACTACATATCAATAAAGATACTGATCTCACCGACGTCATCCTGACCGGTGCCGACGGGCATACGCAGATCCTGCACACCACCCAGCACCACCCATTCTGGGACGAGACCTCCCACGCGTGGGTCGATGCCGCCGACCTTCAGGCCGGTCACCGGTTGCGCACCACAGACGGCAGCGTCCAATCCGTCGCGACCATCCGAAACTTCACCGGTCAGCACGAGATGCGCGACCTCACCGTCGCCGACATCCACACGTACTATGTGCTGGCCGGTAACACTCCGGTCCTCGTACACAACTGCGGATCGGGCAATTCTGATGACCTGATCCATGTCTATCGGGCCGCGCAGAGGGGGAATGGAGCCGATGAACTTGCTAGCGGACTTAACCCTGCTCGGCACGCGGGTGGCAATGGTCTCGCCTATATCGGGACTGAAGACGTGGCGCAGAAGTATGCCGATTATTCGGTCGGCACGCACGAGGATTACTACACCAAGTTCACGTTCAAGCGTTCAGAGTTCGAGGAACACTTCGGTACGGGGCTTCCATATGAAGGCGGCCCTGGCTTGGAATGGGAAATACCGCATGGAAAGATTGACCTCTTCAACCATCTGACACTGAATAGGGAGAAGCTGTGGGCGCCGTGGTAGAAGGTCGAGACATTCATGATCTGCCCCTGTCGCAATGGGGGCAGGTGGGCAATGACCTGGTCGGACGTATAGTTGAGGCTCGGATCCTGTGCGTCCATGCTTTCGGTGTAGGTGTTGAACTGACTGCGCAAGGTGCCTACGGTCACGTCAACCCTCCTCGCGTTACGGATGGCCGTTTCACGATCGAGGAAACGGCTGAGCATATCGGCGAAGTTAGGAGGGCCGTCGTTCTGGCGGCGGACCCGGGTCGGCAGCCCACTCTGACACTTCGTCCGTCTGACATTCCGACTGCCTGATATCTTCGCCTAATCCTCGTTCCAATGGAAAAGCAAAGCTGTTGGTTCTGATTTGGAAATCGAAACTCGGTGGATCGGTGGAGGGAATGCAGATTTTTCGACCATTCTTGCCGCCCCCTTCGGTGCTTGAAGGCCTCTCACTCCCTTGCGTTCAGGCTCGGCTTAGCCGGGAGACTTGCCGTGACGGAGAGTTGACATTGTGCGCCGAAGCGTGCAGGAGGGCCCCGTAGTGAGCCTGCGTTGCCGTCACGGCTGCCGTCAGGCACGAGATGACATCCACCGATATCGATGACATTTCTGATGTCCTGGATCGTCGCGGCCGACGTTCGGTGGCGTGCGGCGTCGATCTCCGGAGCCACTTGCCGAGGGCGGCTGGTGAAGAGATCGTCGTGGCCTCGGCTGGCGGGTTGGCAGCGCTCCGTGGATGGGCGACTCGGTGATGCCGGCGTGCGCGCGGGCCGGAACGGCATAGCGCGTGCGCGCGGCCCGGCGGCAGTCGGGCCGTCTTGATTTTGTATAGCAGTTTTGAGCCCAACTTCGATCTTGGTGTTGGGGGGCTTGGCTATGCGATGGCGGCGATGTCGCCGTCGTCAAAGTAGATGGCCTGGTGCAGGCGGCCGCCGAGGGCGGCGGCGTAGCGGGCGAGGACGTCCTGGCCGGAGATCTTGCCCTGTTCGATCTGGGAGACGCGGCCCTTGGTGACGCCCATGCGGTCGGCGACCTGCTGCTGGGTCAGCCCCCGGATCCGACGCACCTCGGCCAGGCGGTGCCCGACCACGCTGGCGAGCAGATCCTGCTTGCCGGCCTCGACGGCCTGTTCACCGCCGGCGCGCTCGACATGGTCGGCGCGGATGTCGTTCCATCGCACGTAGCTGCTCATGCTTGTCAGCCTTCCTCCTCGGCGCGTTCCTTCAGATAGGTCTCGTAGCGTTGCTCGGCCAGGGGGATGGCTTCGGTGTACCACTGGTTCCACCGTCCGGCCTTGTCTCCGGCGACTAGCAGGATGCTGGCGCGCCACGGGTCGAAGGCGAACAGGATGCGCACGGTGCCGGGGCGTAGTTCCTTGAGGTTGGCGATCGACGATCCATGGATCGTGTCGACCAGTGGTCGGCCGAGCCCCGGCCCTGCTTCGGCGAGCAGGTCGATGGCCTGCACGACGCGGGTGTGGGTGGCCGGGTCGAGGCTGTCGATCCAGTCGCGTACCTCGTTGACGAGGTAGATCTCCCACTCTCCGGTCGCCACGGGCCGAGTATAGCGAATGGTAAACCAGGGGTGCCAGTGCGGGACGGAGGGCGCTGACCGAGCGGCGTCGGTGAATTCGGCCGTCAGCGCTTGTCTGTCCCGGTTGCCGTCACCGTTGCCGTCAATATCGATCAACTTGCGGTCGGGCAGCGACTGGTCGGCGGGAAAGGCCAGGTCAAAGTCATGACTGCGTGAGTCACTCTCCGTGCTGGCCGTGAAAACCACACACGTACTATGTGATCGCCGGCAACACTCCGGTCCTCGTCCATAATTGAGCCTTTTCCAACCTTTCCGGGCGACAGGCAAGCCGCGAGGTGCTGGTGCCGATGATGGCTAGGGGATTGGTCGTTGCGGCGAACGGTTCGGCCAGGGAAGGCAACCGATGTCAGTTCGCTGCAGGCAGTCGGAGCAGGTCGAGTAGGTCGTCGTGACACCATCCGGTGCTGAGGAGCGCGGTGCCAGGTCCGGACAGCAGTGGACCGCCATCGAGATCGGTGGCTCGGCCCCCTGCTTCCTCGACAATAATTGGCAAGGGGGCTAGGTCCTCGTAGCCCATCTCGTTGCCTGCTATGACGATCGCGTCCAGGACGCCGGTGAGCATGCCGCCGACGCCGCCCAGGTAGCCCATCGCGCGTACATGGCGGTGCAGCGTCATCACGATGTCGGGCGGCCACAGGTCGAAGTTGACCAGTTCGACCCTGGCCTTCGCCAACTCGGCGTTATCCCGGAGTATGGGGCTTAGGTCGGTGTCTCCCGAGCGAATCCGGCAGCCTCGACCCCGGCCCGCGTACAGGATCTGGCGGTTTACCGGATAGTTGATCACGCCGACGGCTGGCCCATGTTCGTCTTCGTAGGCGATGTTCATGCTGAAGATCGGCATGCGGTGCGCGAAGTACGTGGTGCCGTTGATCGGATCGATGATCCATCGCCGTCCGGAGCGGCCGGCCGTGGTGCCGGCTTCCTCGCCGTAAATCTCGTCGTCGGGGTACCGTCGCTGGATCTGGCTTCGGATGAAGTTCTCGATGGCGAGGTCGACTTCGGTGACCTCGGTGCCGTCGGGCTTGAGTGAGATCGTGAAGTCAAGGGCGTAGAAGCGGTCTGCGGCCAGCCGGCCGGCCGCTTCCGCAACCTCGACGGCGAAGTCGAGTACGTCCTGATCTATCGCGGGTCCGGACACCGGCGCAGTTTATCAAGATGATCGTGAATGTCCGTCTGGCAAGGCCGCGTTCAGTGCGTGAATGACGCGGTGCACCGGCGTCACTGGGCGATGAGGCAATTCGTCGTGAGCGATGGTTGGCTAGACGTGATGCAGGACGAGGATGGCCTGCACGATCGCGCTGGCGCGACGTGGGCAGCAGCGCAGCTTGGTCAGGATCTTCCAGCTCTTGAGGGTGGCCACCGCGCGCTCGCCGAGGGCGCGCAGCCTGGCGTGAGAGCGATTGGCCTCCTTCTGTCGGCATGACAGTTGCGGACGCGGGTGACGGCGCTTGAACGGGGTGCGCACCGTGCCGCCGGCACCCTGGTATCCCTTGTCCGCCAACGTCATCACCCCACCGTCGGCTAGGGCGTCGATCAGGCCGTGAGTGCGGGCGGCGGTCAAGTCGTGAACGGCGCCGGGCAGGGCCGGGGACGCCCACACCAGTCGGCCGGCGGGATCGGATAAGACCTGGACGTTGACACCGTGGCGCCTGTGCTTACCGGAGTAGTAGGGCCTCTGGTCGGCGAGCCGGTCAATCGGGACCAGCGTGCCGTCGAGGATCGCGTACGCCAACCGCTGCGCGTGCATGGCCGCGGTGGGCAGATCGGGGGCGAGTGTGGCGAGAAGGTCGACAACCTCGCGCACGTAGCGCCAAGCGGTGGCGGTGCCGATGGCGAACCCGGCGGCCAGTCGGGGTGTAGGTGTCACCGTTGCGCAAGTGCGCGAGCGTCAGCAGGGCCTGCCGCCCGGGCGACAGGCGCCGCCACCGGGACCGAAGCTGGCGGCGGTGGGCGCGGACCAGGTCGGCGACCTGGGTCAGGGTGCGGCTGGACAGCGGAATCGCGGCGGGGTAGGACAGCAACGAGGCTCCCAGCGGGGCAGCGGGTCTTGGTTGATCGCTGTCTTACCGGGAGCTCCGCCTCACGTCGATACCCGCGCACGCCACCACACCGTGACCAGCGCCGTCACGGTGGAAAAGGCTCAGTGAACTATTGCGAGTGGCGGCTTGTCTGGAACACAGCCTTCCGCGTGACGGAATGTGATGTTGTGTATCGCCCGTGGTCTCGTCGACGCGGTTGTGCACCTGCGGGCGCCGGAGTATGCCTCGGTTACTGTCATGACTGATGTCAGATGATCAACAGAATTAGTCGAGAACGATGTATGACAGCCGCTGCTGGCATACTGCATGACGGATGTCGCGAGCGGCACCAGCTGGCGTGGTCAGGCCTGTGGCGTGCCGAAGGATGTGACACGGCGTCGAGGCCGGACGTGTGTCGGTGAGCGGCTGGCGAAGCGCTGTCGGCGTGGCCTTGGGTGGCCGATCCGGGAACCTGCGCAGTTGGCTCGGCGCTGGTGGCGTGCGCGCGGGGCTTCGGCCATAGCGCGTGCGTGCGGCCCGGCGCGAGCCGGGTCGTTTGGCTCTGGTAGTGGTTTTGAGCTCACATTCGATCTTGCCGTTGTGGTGGATTGTTTGTGGCGTACGTTGTGCGTACGATTGCGTCATGAGCGCGAAGGCGGAGCGGTTGCACCTGCGGGTGGATGCCGAGCAGAAGGCGCTGCTGGAGGCGGCCAGCCGAGCCGCCGGGGCGAGCGTGTCGACGTTCGTGTTGCGGGCGGCGACCGAGGCGGCGGCGGACGTCTTGGCCGACCGTCGGGCATTTCTGTTGGACCAGGACGCCTGGCGGGTGTTCGACGAGGCGCTGAGCCGACCGGCTCAGGATGTCGCGGGGCTGCGGGAACTGCTGACGACGCCAACGGTGCTCGACGCGCCACCGACCGGCACGGGGCAGTGAACCGCGGCTTCTCGGTGGTCGAGCCGTTGGCGGCCGCGCACGTGCTGGCCGGCTTCGACTGCGGTTCACCCGCCCAGTCCGTCTGGCTGGTCGAGCACGCCCTGCAAGCGCACCGCGCGGGCCTGTCGCGCGTCTACGTAGTCTGCGACACCGACCACCCTGACCGGCGGGTGGTCGGCTACTACGCCCTCGCCGCCGGCAGTGTCGCCCCGGCCGATGCCTCGCCGCGGCTGAGGCAGGGCGCGGGCCGCTACCACCAACCGGTGGTGATTCTGACCCGACTCGGCGTCGACCGTGGCGTCCAGGGCGCCGGGCTGGGACGCGCTCTGGTGGTTGACGCGCTGCGGCGCATCGCGGCCGCCGCCGAGGTCATCGGCGTACGGGCGGTGCTCATCCACTGCGAGACCGAGGCTGCCCGCGACTTCTATCTGCGGCTGGCGAAGTTCGAGCCGAGCCCCACCGACCCCATGCACCTGCTGTTATTGATGAAAGACCTGCGCCGCGCCCTCGGTGGATAACGGCGCTGGCCGGGCATGACTGGCTTTCCAGGTCGCCGTCACCGTTGCCGTCAATATCGATCAACTTGGGGTCGAACGGCGCTCGGCGGCTGAACCGTCCCTGCACACCACCGCCACCTGGGGTACCTGGCGCAGCCGGTCGGGCAGGGTGTCGGCTCTGCGGTCGGGCGGCACCGTGACGTCGGCGTGTCGAACGCGTACCACGCGGCCAGCAGCTACGTGGCCAAGAAGGTCGACCAGGGCCGCAGCTACGTGGCCCAGAAGGTCAACCAGGTCAAACAGGCGGCGAAGAAGGTCGCGTCAGTTCGGTCAAACAGGCCGGCAAGGTGGTGGTGACCAAGGCGACCCGGGTGGTCGTCCAGCAGGTCAACCCGATCAAGGATGCGTACAACGCGACCGAGAAGTGGGTCAAGGACCACAAGGACCTGCTGATCGAGGTGGCCGCGATCGCCGGTGGCGTGCTGGCCGGTCTGGCCTGTACCGCGGTGACGGCCGGTGCCGGTGCGGTGGCCTGCATGGTGGGCGCCGCGGCGTTGATCGACCTGGCGAAGGACTCGGCGCAGGACAACACCCACAACTGGGGTGACGCGTTCGGGTCTCTCGGTACCGGTGCGCTCCAGGGCCTGGCCGGTGGGGTCGGCGGCATCGTGGGCGGCAAGGTGGCCGCCTTCGCCGCCGGCAAGCTGGGTGGTTTGGCGGGTACGCTCGCCGGTCGGACGTCTCCCGGCGCCGTCGAGGGCCGGCCGGCCCGTCAGCGCGACCGCTCCCAGGGCGCGGCCACCGGGTAGTAGGCGTCGAGGAACTCCTCCAGCACCTCGTGCAGTTGACGCATCTTCGCCGGGTCGCTGTCGGTGTCGTTCAGGCACATCACGTCGTAGTCGCGGCGGGCGAGGGTGAGCCGCAGCCGGTGTGCCGTGTCCGGGTCGGCGATGTTGGTGTACATGTACCGCAGGTCACCCACGACCGCCCGGCCGGTCAGGTGTGCGTAGTAGTGGTACAGCGACGAGGGCAGGGACACGTCGTCCGGGTGCCGGAACTGGTGGCGGGCGGTGTTCTCCAGTTCCTCGGCGTACCGGCCGGACAGTTCCTCGAGCACGCTACGCCGCAGGGGATGGGGGCAGTGCTTCATCTTGTACGTCACGCGCCGGGCGAACCCGGCGTGGATGAGCCGCCGGTTGTTCTTGCCGGCCGCGGTGACCGGTGCGTCGAGGACGCTCGGCTCCGAGGGGTCGATCTTCGCCGTGGACGGGAAGAGCTTGCTCAACCCGTTGGCGTGGAAGAACGCCTGGGGCTGCACCGGCCGGCCGAGCATCACGTCGTCGTTGAAGTACAGGAAGTGCTCGCTCAGGCCCTCGATGCGGTGCAGCTGGGTCTCGATCGCGTGGCTGTTGAACGTCGGCAGCAGTCCCCGCCCGGCGAACAGCTCGCGGTGGCTCACGACGGTGATCTGGTGGTGCGCGGTGTCCAGCCACGGTGGCACCTGGTCGTCGGTGACCAGCCAGATCCGCCGCACCCAGGGCGCGTACTGGAACAGCGACCGCATGGAGTAGCGCAGCTCGTCACGGCTGGTGTACCGCGACTCGTTGGCGGCCTGTTCGTTGAGCGCGGCGGCGTGCTCGCCCAGCGCCCGGTCACGCCGCGCCCGCCACGCGGGGTCGGCGCCGTCGACCCAGGTGTACACGACGTCGATGGGGAAGGTGATGTCGTCCAGCAGGTCGCCGAGGAACGCGCTGTGGGTGGGGTGCTTGACCGCCGCCCCCGGCAGGGGGGTCCGCATGAACACCGCGTCTTCGGCCAGGACGAGCGGCTCGTCGGCGGGCACCGTGTCGGCGACCCGGTTGGGGCGGGGCGCGACGAGCTGGCCGTCCTGCCGTGCCCAGAACTCCAGGTCGCAGCCGTGCTCCCGGCCGAGTACGAGCCGGCCGGCCGGATCGACGACGAACTGGGTGAAGCGGAGCACGGCATGGCCGCGCAGTCGCTGCCAGACGGCGAGCGTAGCGGCGGGCCGTGGTTCGCCGTTCACGCTGCCGACGTAGCCGGGTGTCGCGACGCTGGCGGCGGCCAGCGCGGCGACGGCGTGCGCCCGTTGCTCGGCGGGTACGCCCACGACGCTGCCGGTGTCGTGGTAGCCGCGCACCCGGAACGCGGTGACCCCCGCGTTGTGCAGCGTGCGCAGCACGAACTCCAGGGTGTGCAACCGGGCGACGGTCGGTGTCGGAGCCGGGTGGACCAGGCCGATGTAGGTGTGGCCGTCGTACCGCACCGCCATGCGGTCCGCACCGGCGAAGGCTTCCCGGTACTGCAGGCGCTGGATACGGGCGGCCATCCGGTCGCGCGACCTGGCCACGCGGCCGCCCTGGGTGAGCCGGCGGGCCAGGTGCGCCCGCAGTTCCGGGGAGAGCTGCTCGCGTACCTTGAGCCGGACGTTGAGCGGCACGACGTTGCCGTACACGCGGAGAACCAACGACCGGGCCGGCGGCCGGGCCACCATGCCGGTCCTGCGTTCAGCGCGCTGCTCGGCCATCAGCGGGTCACGCTCCGCCCGAGGGCCGGCTGCGGTTCGACCGGGCCGCGCTGCACCGGGATGCGGTTCCGCGCGGCATGCGGCCGGGGCCGTTGCCGCAGCGTGCCGACGACGGCGCCGATGGTGAGCATGGCGGCGAGGTAGACGCCCAGGAAACCGAAGGCGTACTCCGCGGCGTCGGCGACGCCCGCGGCGGTGAGGACGATCGCGCGGCCGTCCCAACCGAGTCCCCACCGGACGTTACCCAGCGGCGACGAGCGCTTGTCGAGCCGGGCGGCGAGGTCGTAGTGGTTCAGCGCGAGGATCGTCAGCAACGCGAACGTCAGCCACGGTGCGACGCCGTCGTTGACGGCCACGAAGAGCACGAAGAGGTACTCCGCGGCGCGCAGCACCGGTGGCACCAGCCAGTCCAGGGCACCGTCGTGGCGGTGGCCGGCCGGCAGCCCGGCCAGCAGCAGCACGGCGAGCGCCACCAGCAGCAGGCGGTCGTCCGTACCGGAGAGCAGCGGCTCGTGCAGCACCCCGGTGGTCAGCGCGAGCAGGACCGCGCCGAACACGGTGACGCCCAGGACGACCGGTAGGGGACGGGGCCGGGGCAGCCGGGAGCGCAGCGAGAGCAGGGTGCTGACGGGGCCGTCGTCGCGGTGGACCGGGATGTTGTGCTCGGGCATGGTCGGTACCCGCATGGCCCGGGCGCGCAGGGTGCGCCCGGTCAACGTGTAGACCATGGCGACCAGGCCCCAGCCGAGCATCGCGTAGAAGGTGGCGTGCCCGAGGAGCAGCGGTGCGGTCACCATGATGACCAGCCACCGCTCGCCGATCGGGAACACGACGGTGCGCTTGAACCAGTAGCCGGCCGAGCCCTTGTCCGACTGGACCTTGGCCGACAGCCGGCCGAGTTTCCGGCCGAGCCGGAGCGACCGGGATCGCGGCATCTCGCCGGTGTGCGCCAGCGCGTCCTCCCGCATCGCCAGGGGTGCGACGGGCAGCCGGTTGACCGCGGCCTCCTGGAGAGCGCCGTACCAGGTGTCCACCATGTGCCGGACGGTCTGCATCACCAGCAGCGTCAACGCGAACATCCAGGCGTCCTTGACGCCGACGCGCAGCGCGCCGACGGCGAGGCCGGCGTAGACGATGTACTCCTTGGCCCGGTCGGCGATCATGTCGAGCCAGCCGCCGAACGCCGAGTAGCGCTGGGTGTAGCGGGCCAGTTGCCCGTCGATGCAGTCGAAGAGGAACCCGAGGTACAGCAGGACGCTGCCGGCCACGACGGTGGCGCGGGTGCCGGAGCCGAACGCCACGGCGGCGGCCACGGCCAGCGCGGTGGAGATCCAGGTGACGGTCGTCGGGGAGATGCCCGTCCGCGCGACGAGCCGGACGATGCGGGGTGAGTACGAGCTGACCGCGAACGTGGCGAACAGGTCGTCGTGCTCCTTGACGGCCAGGCGCAGCGAGACGGCGTCCTCGTCGACGCGCCGCATCAGGTCCACCGTCGAGGCGACCTCGTTCTCGTCCCGCACCCGCCGGCACACCAGGGCGCGCAGGAAACGCGCCGGCACCCGCAGTCCACTCCGGACCACGCCGAGCAGGGCCAGGTCGACCGCGTTGCCGTCGCCGGCCCACGCGTCGAGGTCGGCGCCGGTGGCGAGCAGCCGGTCGCAGACGTCCGCGAGGAACGGCAGATCGTCGTGCCCGATCTTCAGCACGCCACGGAAGCTGGCGTTCGGCGCGGTCACCTGGTGCCAGGCCGTACCGACGGAGATGACCCGGTCCCGCTGCCGCACGATGGGGGCCTGGTGGTCGGCTCCGCGCCGGGAGCCGACCAGCGCGGTGGTCGACGTCACGCCCGCCGCGGCGACGGCGCCGACCGCGGTCCGGTGCGCGAGCAGATCGCCGTGGCACAGCAGCAGGGTGGAGCCGGGCTGCTCGGCGAGTTCCCGGCCGACCGAGGCGACGAGCGCGAGCTCCTCGCCGGTGTCCGCGCAGAGTTCGACCGGCCAGCCGGCCTCGCTCACGACCGGTCCGTACTCCGGGCGGGTCACCACCCGGACGTCGTCGACGCCAAGCGAGCGCAGTTGGCCGGCGAGCCGGGACAGCAGGCTGCGCCCGTCGACCCGTAGCGCCGCGGACGGCCGTGCCGGGTCGCGCGGGTCCGGATGAACGGCGAAGACCAGAGCCGTCGTCATGACCGCGCCCCGGCGTTGTAGACGGAGAGCGCCTCGTCGATCGACCCGTCCACGACCAGCTTGCCGTCGGCGATGTACAGGCCGCGCTTGCAGAAGCGCGTCAGGTCGCTGTCGCTGTGCGAGACGAAGACCAGCGTGCGCCCGTCGGCGAGCATCTTCTCGATGACCGTGTAGCACTTGGTGCGGAAGTCGCGGTCACCGACGGCGAGTGCCTCGTCCACCAGCAGGATCGGGTGCGACAGCTGGGAGATGACGGCGAAGCCCAGCCGGACCTTCATCCCGGAGGAGTAGTGCCGCAGCGGGGTGTCGATGAAGTTGCCGACCTCCGCGAAATCGACGATCTCGTCGAACTTCGCGCGCAGCTCCGCGCGGGAGAGCCCGTGCAGCGTCCCGAGCAGGTGTACGTTCTCCCGTCCGGTGAGATCGTCCGAGAAGCCGGCGCTGAGCTGCAGCAGTGGCGCGATCCTGCCGCGGCAGACCACGGAGCCCTCGTCGGGGTACAGCACCCCGGCCAGCGTGCGCAGCAGGGTGCTCTTGCCGGTGCCGTTGCGCCCGACCACGCCGACCGCCTCACCGGCATGGATCTCGAACGACACGTTCCGGAACGGCCAGAAGTACTCGCCGCTGGGTTGGCGCTTGAGGCCGTGGATGAACGTCTCGCGCATCTTGAGCTTACGGCGCCGGTTGCGTACGAACTTGACGCCAAGGTCCTTGGCCTCGATGACGGGTTGCATCACAGCTCCTTGAGCACGGCCGACTCGAGCCGGCTGAACGTCCACCACCCGAGCGCGAGGGTGCCGAAGCAGCCGAGCGCGGAGATTCCGAGCAGCGTGACCGAGGGGAACTCGGCGGGGAAGAAGACCGCGTGGTGCAGCTGGAAGACGCCGACCAGCGGGTTGCACTGGTAGAGATCCTTGACCCACTGGGGTGCGTGCGAGTGGGTGAGCTTCTGCAGCGGGTACAGCACCGGGGCGGCGTAGAACAGCACCCGCTGGACGATGCGGATGGCCTGCTGCACGTCGCGCAGCAGGACGTTGAGCGGGGCGAGCAGCAGCCCGCAGCCGATCAGGAACGCCGCCTGGAGGATGAGCGCGAGCGGCAGCGCCACCAGCGCCAGGCTGAAGTCCGCGTGGAACACCACTGCGAACAGCAGCAGGACCGGCAGCCCGGCGATGTACTCGGCGAAGCGGCCCATGACCCGGCCGAGCGGGAACAGTTCCCGTCGGACCTTCATCGTGGTGATGAGCCGTGCCTGGGAGGTCAGCGCGCCGGTCGACTCCGACAGCGACGAGTTGATCCACAGCCACGGGAACAGTCCGGTGACGAGGAACAGTGCGTACGAGCCACCGTCCGGACCGACCCGGGTGCCGTAGAGCACGCCGAAGACGAACCAGTAGATGATGCCCAGCGCCAGGGGTTCCAGCATGGACCACAGGTAGCCCAGGAACGACTGCTGGTACTTCACCGCGAGGTCGCGTTGCACGAGGAGCCGGAGGACCGCCCAGTTGTTGGCCGCGGTCCGTACCTCGCTGGTCATTCTGTGCTCCGGTTCGTCATGTCGTGAAGGTCGTCGAGATAGTCCGTGAGACGGCCCGCGATGGCCGACGGGTCGAGGTCGAGATGTTCCAGGATCGTGTAACGCCCCGGGCGGGTCCGTGGCGCCAGCGTCACCGCCTCGGCGAACTGCTCCGCGGTCAGGCCCAGGTCTGCGGGGCGGCACGGCAGACCGTGCCGGCGCAGTGTGGCGTACAGGTCGTTGAACAGGCGCCGGTCGCCCCGCAACCAGGTGCAGAACAGCGCGCCGAGGGCGACCTGCTCGCCGTGGGTGCCGGACCCCGGGTACAGGGCGGTCAGCGCGTGGGCGATCTCGTGGCAGCCGCCGCTGCACGGCCGGCTCGAGCCGGCGATGGACATGGCGACGCCGGAGAGCATGAGCGAGTGGGCCAGGGTGGTGACGAAATCGGCGTCTTTGAGGTCGCCCGGATGGGTCAGGACGGCCTGCGCCGCCGTGCCGGCCAGCGAGACGGCGAGGCCGTCGAGCACCGCACCGTTGACCTGATGGTCGAGCTCCCAGTCGGCGACCGCGCAGAGGTTGCTCACCACGTCTCCGATGCCGGAGCGGGTCTGCTGCACCGGGCTGCGCAGTACGAAGTCGATGTCGACGATCGTGGCGACGGGGATGTGGGTGCCGAGCGACACGCTGCGACCGCGCCGTTGGAGCACGCTGACCGGCGAGGCGATCCCGTCGTGGGCGAGGCTCGTCGCGACGGACACCATCGGAACGCCTTCCCGGCCGGCGGCGTACTTCACCGTGTCGATGATCCGGCCGCCGCCCACGCCGATCGCCAGGCCGTAATGACCGTCCCGCAGTGTCCGGGCGAGCGCCTTCGCCGCCCGCATGGTGCCACCGATGACCGGCAGCACGGTGGCGGCCGGCAGGCTCGTGTGCACGATGTCGCGGACCTGGTGGCCGACGCCCGGGCCGACCACGACGAGGGTGCGGGCGTGGACGTCGACGGAGCGCTCGGACAGGATCTGCCGCAGCTGCCCGAGAGCTCCGGGGCGGACGTCGAAGGCGAGCGGGGCGAAGAGGGTACGGGCTAGAAGCGGCACGCGAGTTCCCTGGCCACGGCCAGGTCGACGCCGTCGTCGACCTCCACCCAGTCGAAGTTGCCGGGGTCGGCGACGCCGATGGGTAAGCCCTGGTCGGCCAGGCGCTGGTAGGCACCCTCGTAGTACTCGTCGGGGTCGTTGCGCCAGGTCGCCTCCAGGGCGTCGGCAAGGGCCCGTGCGCCTGCCCGCCGGACGAGCGAGACGCCGATGTACTCGCCGTAGGCGCTCGTCGGAGGCAGTTGCTTGCTGATCCGGTCGACGTACCGGTCCGGGCGCAGGGTCACCTTCATCGCTTCGGCGTCCGTCGGGCGTGCCGAGTCCACCGCGAGCACCAGCGCGTCGTCGGACCGGGCGAGCAGCGCGCGCTCCACCTCCACCGGGTGCAGCGTGTCGCCGTTGACGATGATCGCTCCCTCCGCGAAGGCGTGGCGGGCCAGCCACAGCGAGTAGGCGTTGTTCCACTCCGGTCGGCGGTTCTGGATGAGCTCCATCGCGATGCCGTGCCGCTGGCGGGCGTCGGGGACGCGGTCGGCGAAGTACGGGGCGGCGTCGCTCACGACGACGGCGAGCCGCTCGATGCCGACCGCGGCGAGGTTGCCGAGGATGACGTCGAAGATGGCGACCCCCTGCCCGATAGGCAGGAGAGCCTTGGGCAGTCCCTGGGCGTGCGGCGCCAGGCGTCGGCCCAGTCCGGCCGCGAGAACCACGCCGATCATCTGCCCCCCAGTGATGTGCCCGTCACGCTCCGGCACTGATGTGCCGACGCGCCCGCACAATCTGGACATATTGAACCTTGTCAAGGTTGTGCGGTCGGTGAGATTAACAAATCCTTTACCGGTGCGACAGCCGTCGTATGGTCGCGAGTCACCTCCGAGAGATGGAGGGGTGGCCGGGCGCATCCAACCTCCGTACAGTGACCGCGGCGCTTGGCCTGGACAGCACGCGGGACTGGAGGGTCCCAATCCGGATAAGGGGCGATATGTCGATTCGAACTTCCAGTGGTTCCGGCCATCCCGGCCATGACTGGAAGCCGACAGCGCGCCCGGGTGAGGCGCCGTCGGGGGCGGTGCGGCGTCAGGGGGAGCGGCCGGCCGACGCGGCGATCGACGGTAATCCTGATCGCACCCGGACGAGCGGTGCCGTCTACGGTTCACCCGGTCCACACGGTTCGGCCGTTTACGGTTCGTCCGGTCCACAAGGTCCGGCCGGTCCACACGGTTCGGCCGTCTACGGTTCGTCCGGTCCACAAGGTCCGGCCGGTCCACACGGTTCGGCCGTCTACGGTTCGTCCGGTCCACACGGTTCGCCCGGTCCACACGGGCCGACCGTCTACGGTTCGCCCGGTCCGCAGCGTCCGGCCGGGTCCGGGGAGCCGGCGGAGCCGCCCGCTGCCCGGCGGACGCGCAGCCCACTCTGGGCGCGGATGCTGGTCGTCGTCGGCGCCGTGCTGATCCTGATCAGTGGCGGCACGCTGGCCGCCGGCGCCGTGCTGCTCGACCGGTACACCGGGTCGATCGAACAGACCAGCCTGCTCGGGGCGGGCGGCCGGCAGGGCGGCGGGAAGGCCGCGCTGAAGGGGCCGATCAACGTCCTGCTGATGGGTATCGACACGCGTGGCGACCCCAGCCAGGCGATCCGGGCCGACTCCATCATCATCCTGCACATCCCGGCGACCCACGACCGGGCCTTCATCATCTCGGTGCCCCGCGACTCCGACGTCGCCATCCCGGCGTACCCGAAGACCGGTTACAAGGGCGGGCGCGGAAAGATCAACTCGGCGTACGCCTTCGGCAGCAACGGGTCCGGCGGACGGGCGGGCGGCTTCGAACTGCTCGCGCTGACCATCAAGAACCTCACCGGCATCACGTTCGACGCCGGCGCGATCGTGGACTTCGAGGGCTTCAAGGCGATCGTCGAGGCGCTCGGCGGGGTCGACATGTGCATCGACGAGAGAGTCACCTCCATCCACGTGGGCTTCGACTCGACCGGCAAGCAGCGGGTGCCGTACAAGGGCCAGCCGCCCAACCTGCGGGCCGTGCCGGGCGTGCGTGCCGTCGTGTACGAGAAGGGCTGCCGGCACCTGGAGCCCTGGCAGGCCCTGGACTTCGTGCGCCAGCGCGACCTGCTGGAGAAGGGTGACGGCGACTACGGCCGCCAGCGCCACCAGCAGCAGTTCCTCAAGGCGGTCGCGAAGAGCGCCGCCGGCAAGGGCGTCATCACCAACCCGGCGAAGCTCGACTCGGTGCTCAAGGCCGCCGGCAAGGCCCTCACCGTGGACACCGGTGGCGTCCCGCTCACCGACTGGCTGCTCACCTTCGGCGGTATCAGCGGCGACGGCATCACGATGGTGAAGACCAACGCCGGCAAGTACCAGTCGTTCAAAGTGGACGGTGAGTCCAGGGAACGGCTCACGCCCGAGAGCCTGGAGTTGCTCAGCGCGGTACACAGCGACACCGTCGACACCTTCATCGGTAAGTACCCGGACTGGGTGAGCAGTGACTCGTAGCCACACCACGGTGCCCTCGACGCACCCGCACCGATCCGTGCCCGCCGGGCGGGTGCGCCGATCCCGGGAGCGCTGAAGGTCGTGCACGTCACCACCATGGTCAAGCGGATCGTCGTCCGGGTGCCGTGGGCGCACCGGGCGGCCCGCTCCGCCCGTCGCCGCCTCGAGGCCGGCCGGCTCGCCCAGCGGCGCGCGGGGCGCCAACTGCCCGACCTACGGCGGCTCATGCCCGCCCGCGCCGCCGGTCCCACGGCGCGGGTGCGGTACTGCGCGGTGCTCGACGGCGAGACCCTCAACATCGACTTCGTGGTGCCGGTCGCGACCGACGCCTCCGAGGTCCGGCTGCGCCTGACCGCCGGTAACCGGACGATGGAGGTGCCGGCCCGCGTCCGGCACGTCGACGCCGGGTCCACCCGGGCCTGCGCCACGGTCCGCCTCGGCCGTTCCGGCCTCGGCATCGTCCGGCCCGGCCGCTGGCGGCTGAGCTGCGCGGTGTCCACTGCGGACGGTACGCGTACCTACCCGCTGTGCGGCGTACCGGCGGCCGCCTGGCCCGACGGCCCCACGATCCGGGCGCCCCGCAGCCCGGAGAGCGGCCTGCTGTACCGACCCGAGGAGGGGCCCGGCGGGCGCACCGAGCTGGCCGTGCTCGCCGCGCGCCCGACCGCCGAACTGGTCGACGTGGTGCTCGACTGGACGCGGGCCGAACTCGTCCTGCGCACCGTCGGCATCTCCGCCGACACGGCCGCCGTCGAGTTCACCTCCCGCGAAGGCGCACCCCGGGCCCGGGTCGACGCGACGGTCGAGGGTGACCGGATCATCTGCCCGGTCCCGGTGGCGCTGCTTGCCCCGCGGGGGCGGGCCCAGGAGTGGGTGTGGGACCCGCACCTGGTGACCGGCGGCATGCGGCTGCGGATCGGCCGGTCGCTGCACGACCTCGTCGACGCCAAGAAGACCGTCCGCACGGGTGCCGTGGTCGTGTGGGCGTCGCCGGAGAGCGCGGTGCGCACCCGTCCGTACCTCACCTCGACCGGACGGCTCGCCCTCGCCTGCAACCTCGTGTCGGTATGCCCGGAAGTGGACGCATGAAGATTCAGTACCTGTTGACCTGGGCCGATGCGGTCGGCGGGACCGAGCGGGCGGTGCTGCGCCAGGCCAGCTGGCTGGCCGCCCGCCACGACGTCGAGGTGGTGAGCGTCTTCCAGGACAGCGCGCGGCCGGCGTTCGCGCTCGACGAACGCGTGCGGGTGCGCTACCTGCTGGGCCGCGACCGCCGCCCGACGGCCGCCACGCTGCCCGACGACGTCGCGGCGGCGCTCGACGCGGCCCCGAGCCGGTTCGTCGACGCCTCGTGGGAAGGCGCCTTCACCGGGTTGACCGACCTCGCGGCCCAGCAGGCGCTCGCCGAGACCGACGCCGACGTGGTGGTCTCCACGACGCCGGCGCTGCTGGCCCTCGCCGCCCAGGTGCTGCCGCCACGGGTGCTGCTGGTGCACCAGGAGCACCGGGTGGCCGAGCTACGCGGTACCTCCGGCGGTCCGTATGAGCGTTACACCGCGCGGGCCGACGCGATCGTGCTGCTGAGCGAGGCGACGCGCGGGTGGTTCGCGGAGCGGTTCGGCGCGGCCGCGCCCCGGCTGGAGGTCATCCCGAACTCGCTCGACCCGGGCTTCCGGCCCGCCTCCGGCCGGCGTGGCGAGGTGGTGGTGTGGGCCGGCCGGCTCAGCGGCGAGAAGCAGCCGGTCCACGCGGTACGCGCGTTCGCCGAAGCGACCCGGGAACACCCGGGTTGGCGGCTGCGGCTGTTCGGGGACGGCCCCAAGGCCGCCGAGGTGCAGCGCGAGGCGACGGCGCTCGGCGTCGCCATGCGGGTCGAGCTCATGGGCGTGAGCCGCAGCATGGACGAGGAGTGGGCGCGCGCGTCGGTCGCGGTGCTCACCTCCCGCAACGAGTCGTTCGGACTCGTGCTCGCCGAAGCGATGGCGGCCGGAGTGCCGTGCGTGGCGTACGACTGCCCGAACGGACCCGGCGAGATCATCACCGACGGCGAGAACGGCTTCCTCGTCCCGGCCGACGACGTCGAGGCCCTCGCCGACGCGCTGCGCCGGGTGATCGACGACGTCGAGCTGCGTGACCGCCTCGGTGACAACGCACTCGCCTCCACCAGCCGCTTCGAACTCGACACCGTGATGAAGCAGTGGGACGGGCTCTTCACCGAGTTGCTCGCCGACCACGATCCCGCGGCCGTCACGCAGCGGCGGCTGCTGCGCGAGGCGTACCTGAGGGCACGGGGGAGCACGCACGTGGCACGCCACGCGGTCGGCGCCGACGCGTCGACGGCGACCGACGGGGCGGAGCGCTGGGCGGCCACCGTGGAGGCCAGGCACCCCGGTCTGGCCTGGGCGGCCGGACAGCTCGCCCGGGTCAGCGACGTCGACACCGCCGAGGACGTGGCCCGGGCCAACCTGCGGTTCGTGGCCGAGGCGCTGGAGGACGCCGGCGTGCCGTACGTCCTCGTGCGCCGGCAGAGCCTCACGCACCGGGTAGCGGTCCTGGAGGCCGACCGGCCGGCCGCGCTGGAGGCGCTCCGGGCCGCCGGCCGGGAGCGTCCGGTGTACGTCGAGCCGCGCGTCGGACGGGACCGGTCGGCCGGCGTGTGGCCGGCGTACCTGCTCGGTGACGTCCCGCCGAGCGTCGAGGCCCACTCGTACCAGGTGTTCGAGCCCGTCGTGACGAGCTCGCGGACCCTGCGGTTCGGCGCGGTGTACGGCTGCACGCTGGAGGTGTGGACCGACTCCGACGACGGCGAGGAGCTGCTCGCACCGAAGCCCACCCCGCTGGGCTCGGCCGTGCCCAAGGCCGCCATGGTCCCCGCGACCGTCCGGCTCGGCGGCCGCGAGTACCGCACTGTCGAACCGCTCGTCGACACGCTGCCGACCGAGATCACCTTTCCGATCGACGTCGTGTACACCTGGGTCGACGGCGACGACCCGGCCTGGCAGGCACGCCGGCAGGCGGTCACCGGCCACGAGCCGCAGGAGGTCGCCAACGGTGCCGCCCGCTTCCGCAGCCGCGACGAGCTGCGCTACTCGCTGCGCTCGCTCGACCTCTTCGCGCCCTGGGTCAACCGGATCTGGATCGTCACCGACGCGCAGACGCCCGGCTTCCTCGACACGCTGCACCCCAAGGTGCGGGTCGTTGACCACCGGGAGATCTTCACGGACCCGGCGGCGCTGCCGACGTTCAACTCGCACGCCATCGAGACGCAGCTCCACCACATCGAGGGGCTGAGCGAGCACTTCCTGTACTTCAACGACGACGTCTTCGTCGGCCGCCCGGTCGATCCGGGGCTGTTCTTCACCCCGGGTGGGCTGACCCGGTTCTTCCCGTCGCCGACCCAGGTACCGCCGACGCCGGTGAGCGACGACGACGAGTTCAACATCACCGCCGCGAAGAACAACCGGGAACTGCTGCGCGCCTCGTACGGCCGGACCCTGCGCCACGCGTTCCTGCACGCGCCCATGGCACACCGGCGCAGCACGCTGTACGCGATGGAGAAGGAGTTCCCCGAGGCGTTCGACCGCACGATGCGCAGCAGGGTCCGCACCCGAAGCGACATCTCCGTCGCGTCGTCGTTCGCCCACTACTTCGGCCTCGTGACCGGCCGGGCCGTCACCGGGGAGATCCGGTGCAGCTTTGTCAACGTGGGCCTGCAGGAGCACCGGCCACGGTTGACCCGGCTGCTGGACCGGCGCGCCTTCGACGTGTTCTGCCTCAACGACTTCCACGACGGCGACGTACCGGTGGAGGAACAGCAGGCACTGCTGTCGGCCTTCCTGTCCGCGTACTTCCCGGTGCCCGGCCAGTACGAGCGCGGCAGCGCGCGCAACGCGGCGGTGCACGACGGTCGGTGATCGCGGCGGTGCACGGCGGTCGGACGGCCGGGTAGGTCAGTTCGCCGCGGCTCCGGTGCCGACGGTGTGCGTCCACAGCCGACCGTCGGCCATCACCGCCGCGATCACCGGCCTGCCGTTGGCGTTCGTCGCCACCGCCGGCGTGCCCACGGCAATGGGCGCGGCCACCGGTGTCCACCGTGGGTGCTCGGCGCCGAGGGTCGTCTCCACGTAGCTGATGCCGCCGTCGTCGGTGCGCGCCACGATGAGTACCCGCTTGTCCGCCAACGGCGCGGCCGAGACGGCGCCCACGCCGGTGCCGCCGAGCAGGTGCCCCCGGGGGACCCACGAGCCGCCGGCGCGTTGCTGCGCGTACCCGACCACCCCGCCGGTGCCGGCCTCGCGTACCAGCAACAGCAGCCGGCCGTCGGAGACACGTACCACGCACGGCGGCCCGGCGGGTGCCGGTACCCGAACGACCTCCCGGTCGAACGCGCCGTCCGCGCCGGCTTCCCGCCAGCGCAGGATGCCGGCCTTGCCGGAGGCGAAGACCTCCGCCGGGCCGGAGCCGGTGCCGCGGGCCGCCAACCCGTCCTGGGTGTCGGTGCCCTGCAGATCCAACCACGGTCCCCAGCTGCCGTCCGGCAACTGCAGCCGGCTGCCGATGCCCTTGCCGAAGTTGCGGACGAAGACCTGGACCTGCCCGTCGCCGCGGACGGCCGCCACCGGGATGCCGACCCCCCGGCGTCGCACGGGGTCGACACCGGGCAGGTCGTGCGGGTTGCCCAGGTTCACCCAGTCGCCGAAGGAACCGTCGACCGTGGACTGCACCGTGGTGACCAGGTCGCGTGCCTGCTTGCCCGGGTCGGCGTCCAGCGTCATCCGGATGGCGAAGAGCTGCCACCGTCCGTCCCGCAGCCGCAGCGCGGACAGTTGCGGCAGCAGCGGTCCACCGCCGACCGCGACGGGGTCGTCGAACATACCGCTGCCGGGCCGGTGCTCCCGCCACATGACGGCCCGGCCGCCGAGGACCGCGAACGCGACGAGACGGCCGTCATTGCCGAGGTGCAGCCAGGTCGGCGCCGGCGGGTACCGGCGGGTGGTGCTCCGGCCGTAGCCGTTGCCCAGCTTGCCGCTGCCGATCTTCAGGTCGCCGCAGCCGGTGCTCAGGTCGCACGGCGAGGCGCCGACCCCCGCGTACACCCGGACGTAGCGCTCCTTGAGCCGACGCGCCGCCAGGCTCAGGTTCGACGGCCAGCGCCGGTTGTAGTAGCCGCGGTACGTCTCCACGGCGGTCCGGGCGCCCGGGTCGCGCTGCCACCACTGCTGCAGCGCGGCGAACGTGAACAGGGCCGTGCCGACGTGGGACTGGTGATCGGAGAAGTCACCCCAGTCGGAGTACTGCGGGTTCTGGGCGTCGTGGGTCTGCTGGTCGGGATCCGGGTCCAGGGTTCGTACGAGGGTCGGCCGGAACCGGTCGAACAGCCCCACCAGCGTGCGGATGAGCCCGTCGTGGGTGTACATGTACTCGCCACCGACGGGCGAACCGACCGGCCGCATGGTGGGATACTTCCGGTCCTGGCCGGTCCACAGCGTGTACACCCGCCCGCCACCCGACGGACTGCTGGCGCCGTTGTCCCAGCAGTTGAGGATGACGAGCTGGATGTGCGGTGCGTCGCGCAACGTGTTGAGTTCGGCCAGGGTGCCCTCCGCGGTGACGATGACCCCGCGGTCCCACACCGCGTCGCGGTCGCCGAGGACCATGTCGGCATACGCCTGTCGCCAACCGTGGAAGCGCGACGCCGCGTACCCCTGGTAGTCCACCGGCATGGTGGCGTGGCGGGACTTCGACGCCCCGGCGTTCCTGCCGTCGGCCTCGCCGCAGGTGAGGCAGATGCTCATGTGGGGCCGGCCGGTGCGCAGCGTGTGTACCAGGTCCGGGTTCATGAAGTACAGGTCGTCGTCGGGGTGGGCGACCACCTGCAGGTAGCGCGCGTCCGGTGACCGCCGCGACGAGGCCGCCAGGGTTGGGCGGGTCCGCCAGGTCGGCCATATGGCACCGATGCTGGTGGAGGCTCCGGCGACGCTGCCGACGATGATGGCCGCTGCCTGTCGGCGGGTCCAGCCGATGATCCACCTACCTCATCGCCGGAGCCGTCGACTCCGGGTACGGGCGCGCACCCGCGTCGGCGCTCTGAGCGGGGCACCACGGGACGCCGTGCCGCTCGCCCCGCCTTCTCCTGGCCTCCATGAACGTCCCTTCCGCACGCTGTGTCGCCGCGTGGCCGATCATGCTACAAGGAGGTCTCAAGGGCCGCCATCCCTCCAGCCGCTGGTGGGCTGAAGGGATGGCGAGAGTGGCCGCCGTGGTCGCACCGGGTGGCGTGGCGACCGACCACAATCGTCACCGGTAGGTCCTTGCGGTGCGGTATCCGCCGTTAGTCAACCGGGTGGATGGGTGCCGGGACCGGGGCGGTCCGGTCGGTAGGCGGTTGACGAGCGCCGCGCCAGCGGTCGGTCGAGCGGATATCGGCGGAGCTGCCGGTCTCTCGTCTTGCGGTCATTGCTCGTTGGCCTAGTACGATGAGCCCCCTCGTTGCCGCCGGGTGTCCATCCTGGCCTGATCCCGAAAGTGGCGTACGTCAGTTGATGGAAAGCGGAAAAGTGCTATCTGTCCATATTGTCGGACGCTTTATGGGGCAGGCGGGAGAAGGGGGCGGCCCGGTGGGCGACGTATTCTTCGCCGTCGGCACCGGAAGCCCGCTCGGACGGCCTGCCTCACGTCCGGCGAAGTTCCGGCCCGGCGACCATCCTGCGCGCGCACCACAGGGCGGATTGCGCGCACCACGGGGCGGATTGCGCGCACCACGGGGCGGATTGTGCGCACCACGGGGCGGATCATGAGCGCGCCAACGCTGGAGGCGGTCGGAGAGGTCGACCTCCCCGAGCGTCCTCGCCGCCGCCCGGTACCCGGCCGACTCGCGTCGCTGGACGGGTTGCGGTTCGTCGCCGCGCTGTCAGTGGTCTTCTTCCACTATGTCGGGTTCAGCCCCGAAAGTGGTAATCCCGGGTGGGGAAGACCGGCCGAGGCGGTCTTCCCGCACCTGAGTGCGGCGGCGAAGTACGGATGGCTCGGGGTGGAGCTGTTCTTCATGATCAGTGGGTTCGTCATCTGCATGAGCGCATGGGACCGGCGGTTGAGTGGCTTCTTCGTGTCCCGCGTCGTGCGCCTGTACCCCGCTTACTGGTTCGCGGTGCTGGCCACCACCGCGGTGGTGACGATCTGGCCCACGGTCCGCCACCACCTCAGACCCAGTGACGTTCTGGTCAACCTCACCATGCTCCAGTCGCCGCTCGATGTGCCGGACGTCGACGGGGTCTACTGGACGTTGTGGACCGAGTTCAGGTTCTACCTGCTGTTCGCCATCGTCGTACGGCTCGGCCTGCAGTACCGACGCGTCGTGCTGTTCTGCCTGTTGTGGACGATCGCCGCCGCGGTGGCGCCCACCGTCGACAGCGAGGTGTTCGATCTGGTCGTCATTCCCACGTACGCCCCCTTCTTCATCGCCGGCATCGCGTGCTACCTGATGCACCGGTACGGACCCGACGCGCTGTTGTGGGGGATCATCGGCGTCTCCTGGCTACTCGCGCAGCACGGTCTTATCGGCCTGAACGAGGAGCAGGCCGACACCGTCGGCAAACATCTGGGTTGGTGGCCGACCGCGCTGATCGTCACCGGAGTGTTCGCGGTCGTCATCCTGATCGCCGTGGGAGGGCTCTCCTGGATGCGGTGGCGGTGGTTGACGCTGGCCGGTGCCACCACGTATCCGCTGTATCTGCTCCACGAATACATCGGCTGGACGGTCGTTCGTGGCCTGGCGGACAGGTTCCCGCCGCTGCTGGTCGTCTCCGTGACCGTGGTGGCGATGGTGCTGCTGGCCTGGTTGGTGCACCGGTGGGTGGAACGGCCGGTGGCAAGGCTGCTTCGCCGTTGGCTGTCCGCGAGCGTGGCGAGACTGGGGGCCACCTCATCGGGGCGTACGGGTGCACCGACCGAAAGCGCGTGAGCGATGGAGTCCGGACGAATGAGAGGGCAGCGGGTGATCCGTTCACTGTTCTGGCGCGGTAAGGATGCGGAGGCGACAGCCCCGACGGCTGCTCCGCGACCAACGCGGCCGGTCAGCGCGGACGGGGAAGAGCGCCCCGTTCACATGCAGATCCTCGCGCACGCCGATGACGATCTGTACTTTATGAATCCTGACCTGGCGCAGTCGGTCCGCTCGGGCGCGGCCACGGTGAGCGTGTACCTGACGGCGGGCGAGGCGGACGGACGCAACGTCCCGAGTAACGATCCGAACCGAGCCGATGCCCCGGTCGACTTCGAACGGTACGCCGCGGCGAGGCAGAACGGCATTCGAGCCGCGTACGCCACGATGGTCACCGGCGACCGGGCCGCGGAATGGACTCGCGAGGTCCTGCCGATGGGGGACGGGTTCTCGGCGGAACTCGCCACCCTGTGCGCGGACCCCGGCGTCATCCTCATCTTCTTCAATCTTCGGATGGCCCCTGGCACGCCCCCGGTGCGGATTCTGAACCTGTGGAACGGATCCATCGACAGCCAGCCGACCCTCTGCCCGACCGGAAGTCCGCTCGGCGGGACCTACTCGTTGACCCGGGAACGACTGCTGTCCGCCCTCGGCGACCTGCTGGCAAGGTTCGCGCCGTCAGTCGTACGCGTCATGGACCTCGACCCCGACCACACCGCATATTCTGCCGACCGCGGCGCGGAATACTGCGACAACGCCGACCACACCGCCGCGGCGATGTTCGCGATGGAGGCGGTTCGTCGCTATGACGACGCGGGACACGATCAGCCCTGCGTCGTGGAAAGCTACCGCGGATACTGGAACAAGCTGTGGCCGCACAACCTCAGTGGCACCGCCTTCGTCGAGAAGATGGATCTCATCACCATCTACGGGGGCGCCGACCCGCACCCGTGTGCCGACCGGAGCCTGTGCGGCGACCTGGTGCTGGGCGACCGTGCGTACAACCGGGGCTACGGTCAGAGCACGACGTACCGCTTTCCCGGCACCACGAACTGGCTGCAGCTCGGCGATGACGGCCGGTTGTACGCGTTCGCCGTTCTCGACGGACGGCCGGTGGTGTGGACCGAAGTCGAGCCAGCGAGTAACGAATGGTCGGCACCGGTCGTGCTCGGGGACGGCCTGTTCGCCCCTCAGCTCCACGTGGTCCGTACCGCTCGTGACGGCCTGCGCCTGTTCGGAATGCGTATCACGTTGTCCAGCAGTCCGTACGAGCATCGCAGGGACGTCGTCACCGCCGCGCAGAAAGGTTCCGACGGGCCCTTCGACGCGTGGGAGAATCTGGGGAACCCGTACAACAAACCAGGCCTCAACCCGATCAAACGACGTGAAATGGGTATGCCGGTCGTGGCCTTCAACGCCGACGGCATGATGCGCCTGTTCGTCCGCAATTTCGGCACCGGGCTGAACTGCCTGCCACAGGACAAGGCCGGGTGGGGCTCGTGGCAGGATCTCCGCGGCACGTGCCAGGACAGCGTGGCAACGGTAACGACCGATAGCGGGCGCATCGAGGTGTTCGGCGCTACCCGGACCGGCATTCTGCGCTGGTACCAGCCCCGCCCCAACGCCGCCTTCGAGCGGGACTACTCACTGCCCTTCCCGGCACCCGCGGGTCCGCCTACGGTGGTGAAACTGCCCGACGGCCGGCTGCTGATGGTGGTGCGTCAGCCCAGTACCGGATGGGCGCTGATGTACCGGCAGACCGAGCCGGACGGCAGGTGGGACCCGCAACCTCAGATGGCCGGAGGTCACGGCGGATTTGGGTTGGTCTCGGCCACGGTACTCGGTGACGGCACGGTCGCCCTGGCGCAGCGCAACGGTGCCGGCTCGGTCGGCGTCTCGTTCCAGTCGACTACGGGTGCCGGCGGCAGCACCGAGTGGCTGGAGACCGGACCGATGTTCGCGCACTCACCGTCCGGTGCGATCGATGCCTCCGGCCGGCTCGTCGTCGCCGTTCTCGGCCTCGACGGCAAGCTGCACTCCGCGCGCTTCGACCAGGGGGGCCAGCCGAGCGGGTGGTGTAGCTCGCCGTGAGTGCCGGAGTGGTTGGATCCGCCGATCGCAAGGGGGCTTGTGATCGGCGGATCAGGCACAAGTTCGCGCGGGGCGAGTAGCCGGGTCTGTGCTACGCGGGCCTGGCCGCGATAGGGCGCTGCGGAACGGGTCTCATCCTCGATGAGGTCTTCATGGGTGGCGGGTCGTCACAGAAGCGGTTGGCGGCTGCCCTGTCAGGCCTTCCGGTGGTGTGGGTCGGGGTGCGTTGCGCCCCCGAGGTCGCCGCCGCTCGGGAGCGCGGTCGGCCGGACCGGGTTGTGGGGATGGCTCGCCTCCAGGCCGAACGGGTGCACGAGGGTGTCGTCTACGACCTGGTCGTGGACACCGCCGCCGCCAGCGCCGCCGACTGTGCACGCGCGATCGCGTCTCACCTGGCGGCGCTCGAGCGCTGACCCTGACCATCCAGCGACCCCAACCAGCACGCCGAGCCGCCGGCTGTTCGTCCCGCTCGGATCTATACCCACCTGCTCATCTCGCTGCCGTACTCAGCCGTGGGTGACGGCCAGCCAGGTGGTGGCCAGCGCGGCCACTGACAGGAGCCCCAGGATGGTGTGCAGCAGGTCTGGGGTGGGCCGGTTGCCGCGGGCCGGCAGGACCGGGATGCCGGTGGGGTACTTGTCGCGGGTGGAGCTGTGCGGCCAGCCGGTCAGGTAGGGCACCCACCAGGACATGAGGTGCCCGATCATCCACAGCGTGTAGTAGACCGCGGCGATCCAGATCGCGTACCGCGCGTCGAGGAACGTGCCGATGGCGAGCGCGGCCATGGCGGTCTGCATCGCGGCGTTGACCGTCTGGTGTTCGCCGCTGAGGTCGTTGAAACGCCCCATCGGTACCCAGTGGGTGAGGGCGAAGTAGCCGGTCAAGGTCAGCTGTGCGCCGGCGGCGATGGCGGGGATGTTCACGGGCGTCCTCATTCTCCTTGCAGCCTTACACCGTAAGTTTGTCCTCGAAAGATTCGGCCTTACGATGTAAGATGTCAAGGTGATGAGGGGGGTGTCACATGAGCGATGCACCGGGCAAACCGCGGCGGAGTGCCTCGCCCGGCGGCATGCGGCTGTCACGGCAGCGCATCCTGACCGCAGCGCTGGACATCATCGACCAACAGGGTCTGGCCGGGCTGAGCATGCGTCGCCTCGGCGCCGCCCTCGGCGTGGAAGGGATGAGCCTGTATCACCACTTTCCCAACAAGCAGGCCCTGCTTGACGGAGTCGTGGAACTCGTCACCGAGGCGGGAGCGCCCGACGACGCCGGTTCCGACGACGACTGGCGGAGCCTGCTACGCCGCTTCGCCACGTCCTACCGGGCGACCCTGCTGGCGCACCCCCGCGTCCTGCCGCTGGTCGCCACCCGACCGGTGACCACGCCACGCTCGCTGCGCGCGGTCGAACGCAGCGCAACCGTGCTCCACCGTGCGGGCTTCACCCTCGACCAGGCGCTGAACATCATCACCGGGATCGCCTGTTTCGTCATCGGTCACACGCTCGCCGAAGTTGAACCGGACGACGGCCGGCCCGACCCCGCCGATGGCGTGCCCGTCGCGCTGGCCGCCCTCGACCCGGACGAGTTTCCGCTGCTGACACGCGCCCTGACCACCGGCGCGGGTGCCAACCCCGACACCCGCTTCACCTTCACCCTCGACAGTCTCCTCGCCGGCATGGACCAGCAACGCGGCCCCACGAACTCCGCGGCCGCCCCCGCGGACCCGCTGTCGGAATGACGCCGTGTGCCGCAACGCCGTGGCGGCCGAGTCGTCCGGCACTGCCGACACTCGCCCAGTGATTCGGCGGCGCGCCGACCAGGCCTACGTCCGAGGCGGCGGCAGGCGATGCCACCGGGACGGCCGACAGTAGCGACCCGGCATCGGCGACAGTTACCCGTGGCCGTCCTAACGCGACACGGGCTCCCGTAGCGCAGCGACCTCCTGGCGGGGCTGCCCGCCGAAGTTCTGCTCGTCGTAGAGCACCCAGTCGGTGACCTCGATCTCGTAGACGCGGTGGTGCGTAACGCCTTCGGCCAGCCGGGCCGGGTCGATCGCGCCGGCGGCGCGCGGCCACCGGCCGGCGTACACCCGGATCTGATCGTCGATTCCTGTCGTGGGTAGTTCCCGGGCGGTCCCGGTGAAGCTCACCCCACGTACCGCCTGTCCCACCTCGTCCAGCTCGATGGCCAGGATCGCGCCCGCGACCCGCCGGTCGGCGCGCAGGTTCGCGCAATGCTGCCGAGCCGGCCGGGAGATGAACCAGAGTCGATCCGGCGCAAATTCGAAGGCGTACCAGAGGTTGCACACCACCGGGGCGCCCCGATCGTCCACGGTGGCCAGCTGCATGACCTTTCCCGCGGCAACGTACTCCTCAAGCAGATCTCGTGGCCGCCCCATCGACAGGCTCCTTCCTACTGCCGGAGAGTCCAGATCGTAGCCCAAAGTCATAGACGCATGACACTGCGAAGTGCGCCGTGCGGGTACCGCGAACTCGACGCCGGCCTGTTCTTCATCGCCCACCAGAAGGGGCCCATGTACGCGGTTCGTCGCCCTGCGGCGCAGGCCCGGCGACAACGACGCCCTCAATGAGTACCAGGACGTATGTCGGTGTATCCGGCACACCATAGGCCGTCGGCGGACCAGCCCGATGCCGGTGGGAACGTACGGGCGATGACCTGACCCAGCTCGTCGGCGCAGATCACCGTGGCGCGCGCCGGCGGGTGGGTGTCGAACTCGACGACCGGGATGGTGTAGATCGCCCGCGGGCCGACCACTTCCACGCCTTCGTCGACCTCAGGCAAGGGCCGGGCCACGCTATCGGGCCCGGGCCGCCGCGGGTAAGTCATTCGTCCTTGGGTAGCTACCGGGCGGACCGCTCCGCCCGGCTCTCCTCCGAGGTGATCATGAGAAGAGGCCTGGTGGCGATGAGCGCCGGGATTCTCACGCTCCTTGTCTCGGGTTTCGTCGTCGTACCGAGCGCTCACACGGCCACCGGAATGCGGGTACGAACCGGCCGGCTCGTCGAGGCCAATGGCCGCAACCTTGTCCTGCGCGGCATCAACCACGTCTACCGCCGGTGCGCCAACCAGGCCGGAGCCTTCGCGGCCATCAAGGCGGCCGGCGCGAACGCTATCCGGCCGTCGCTGGCCATCGGCGCCGGCTTCCCGCACACGCTCATGGTTGACGCCCCCGACTGGGGCCAGGAGCTGTCGTTCACCATGCGCGACAACGCCGGAGTGCGCGCGGAAGCAACAGATCCGGCCGCGGCACGCAGGGCCCATGACGATGGGGACCGCGCCGAAGGGGCCGGCGTGACGACGAGGCACCCGGCTTGGACGTTCGGGTCACGGTGAGGTGACGGTGAGGATCACGGTACGCGTCACGGTGAGTCTCATGGTGGGGCGCGCCTACCCGTCGGGGATTCGCCTACTCGTCGTGGATGTAGACGCCATCACGGAAGATCGAGACGACGGCGCCGACCGCCGCGAGGACCGCGGCGAGTACGAAGACCACGACCGGGCCGTCGTGGAACGGCCCGGACGGCAGGGGCGGAAGGAAAGCCATGACGGTCAGCGTCGACACCGTTGAGGCCGGCAGCCGGTGCCGCACGCCGGATGGCGTGCCAGCCCTTCGTCGCTACAGCGCGACCGTGCGGAAGCCGGCGTTGCCCATCGAGGAGTCGGGAGCGTTCGGCGGTGGCCACGACTCCGGGCTCGGAGGGGAGTACGGGATCGAGGGGTGGTCGGCGTGCCTGGCCGACTCGTCCCTCCACCGCCGGCGGTGATCCGGACCGGTCCGTGCCGTCAGCGCGCCCCGGTCGGGACCTCTCGCGCTATGCAGCCCCGGAAATCGGCCACCAGGTCGGACCGGTCGTCGCGACGCCAGACGGCGGCGAGTTCGACGGTGCGCGGGGTCCCGCGCAGGGGTCGGAGGGTGACGCCGGATCGGTTCAGGGTGGCCACCGACGAGGGGACGATGGCCAGCCCGATCCCGGCGGCGACCAGGCCGAGCACGGTCTGGATCAGCCAGACGCCCTGCTGGGCGACCTCCGGGGTGATCCCGGCTTCGGCGAACAGCTCGGTGATGCGGGCGTGCAGCCCGGGAACGTCGTGCTGTTCCGGCATGACGAACGGTTCGTGTCGGACGTCGCGCAGGTCGACCGGCCCGGTGGTGACGGCAGGATGGTCGGTCGGCAGGGCGAGGAGCAGCTGCTCGGTGGACAGCCGGTACGAGGTGAGCTCCGGGTCGCTCACCGGCAGGTAGAGCAGGGCGACGTTGAGCTGTCGATCGTGCAGGGCGCGGACCAGCGCATCCGGCCCCATCTCGCGCAGCACCAGCTCAACGGCGGGGTGATCCGCCCGGAAGGACCGGATGAGGTGGGGCAGGTCGCCGTTGGCGGCCGACGGGACGAAGCCGATCGACAGCACACCGCGGGCGCCGTCGCCGACCCGGCGGACCATGCGGACCGTCTGGTCGAGGTCGGCGAGCAGGCGACGCGCTTCGTGCAGTAGCGCCTGCCCGGCGGCGGTGAGCCGGATCGCCCGGCGGGACCGGTCGAACAGCACCACTCCGAGCTCGTTCTCCAGTTGGCCGATCTGGTGGCTCAGGGGTGGTTGGGCCATGTGGAGCCGTTCCGCGGCCCGCGTGAAGCTGAGCTCTTCGGCAACGGCTACGAAGTATTTCAACCGCCGATACTGCACGGGGTCAATAATATACTGATTCAGTATGAGTAGCTACCAATCAGATCTTTGAAGTATCGGCTGCGCGAGAGCACAATCACGGCATGTCCCAGACGAATTCGGCGATCCGCGATCGATCGCTGGTACGCGGCGCCGCGGAGGCGGTCTCCCTCGTCCGGCCGGGCGCCACCTTGATGGTGGGCGGGTTCGGGCTGGTCGGAGCGCCGCTCACGCTCATTGAGGCGCTCTGCGAGAGCCCCGAAGCCCGCGACCTGACCGTGATCAGCAACAACCTGGGGGAGCCCGGCAAGGGTCTGGGCCGGCTGCTGCTCGAGGGCAGGGTGCGTAAGGCGATCGGGTCCTACTTCACCAGCAACCCGGACGTCGTCCGCGCCCACGCCGAAGGGCGGCTGGAGATCGACCTGCTGCCGCAGGGGACCCTGGCCGAGTCGATCCGCGCCGGGGGCGCCGGGATCGGCGGCTTCTACACCAAGACGGGCCTGGGCACCCTGCTGGGCGAGGGGTGCGAGGAACGGGTGATCCGCGGCGAGCGGTACCTGTTCCGGGAGAGCCTGCGCGCCGATGTCGCGCTCGTACGGGCGCGCGTCGCCGACGAGCTGGGAAACCTCGTCTACGCCAAGACCGCCCGCAACTTCAATCCCGACATGGCCACCGCGGCCGATCTCGTCATCGCCGAGGTCGACGAGATCGTCCCGGTCGGGGCCCTCGACCCGGAGGCGATCGTGACGCCGCACCTGTTCGTGGACCACCTCGTACTGAGCGGAGGGCGGTCGTGAGCGACGTACAGAACCGCATCGCGGCCCGGGTCGTTCCGCACATCCCGCCCGGCGCCGTGGTCAACCTGGGTATCGGCATCCCCACGCTGGTGGCCGACCACCTGCCCGACGCCGACGCCGTGTTCCTGCAGACCGAGAACGGCCTGCTCGGTGTCGGCCCGACGCCGGCGCCGGAGGACGTCGACCCCGACCTGGTGCACGCGGGCAAGCAGCCGGTCACCGCGCGGCCGGGCGCGTCGTACTTCGCCAGTTCCGCCTCGTTCGGGATGATCCGTGGCGGGCACGTCGAGATCGCCGTGCTGGGTGCGCTGCAGATCGACGCCCAGGGTCGGATCGCGAACTGGGCGCTGCCCGGCAAGCCGGTCCTCGGCGTGGGTGGCGCGATGGACCTGCTCGTGGGTGCCAAGCGCGTGATCGTCGCCACCACCCACACGGCGAAGGACGGCTCACCGAAGATCGTCGCCGAGTGCACCTTCCCGCTGACCGCGCTGCGCCCCGTCGACGTCATCGTCACCGAGGCCGCGACCTTCACCGTCTCCGACGGCGAACTCGTCCTCGTCGACCTGGCCGAGGGCGTGACCCTCGACTGGGTGCGTGAGCACACCGCGGCCCCGTTCCGTAACGCCCTCGACGCGGCCGATCCGGTCCGGGCCTGATCCACACGTCACTGGGAGAACATCGACATGCGTGAAGCGGTCATCTGCGAACCGTTGCGGACGCCGGTCGGCGCCTTCGGCGGCTCACTGCGCGACGTGCCGGCCCACGAGCTGGCGGCCACCGTGATCCGGGCCCTGCTGAGGCGCACCGGTCTGCCGCCGGAGGCGGTCGACGACGTCGTCCTCGGTCACTGCTACCCGACCATGGACGCGCCCGCGATCGGCCGGGTCGCCGCACTCGACGCCGGGCTGCCGGTGACCGCGGCCGGCATCCAGATCGACCGGCGGTGCGGGTCCGGGCTGCAGGCCGTACTGTACGCGGCGATGCAGGTGCAGACCGGGGCGTCGGACGTGGTACTGGCCGGCGGGGCGGAGTCGATGTCGAACGCACCGTTCTACTCGACCTCGATGCGCTGGGGCGCCAAGGCGGGGCCGGGGGTGATGCTGCACGACGCGCTGGCGCGCGGCCGGGTCACCGCGGGCGGCAAGAATCACCCGGTGCCCGGCGGCATGCTGGAGACCGCCGAGAACCTGCGCCGGGAGTACGCCATCAGCCGGTCCGACCAGGACGAGTACGCGGTGCGCAGCCATCAGCGGGCCGCCGCGGCCGCCGCGGAGGGCCGGTTCGCCGACGAGATCGTCCCGGTGACGGTGAAGGGCCGCAAGGGCGACACGGTCGTCGACCGCGACGAGCACATCCGTCCGGACTCGACGGTGGACAAGCTCGCCACGCTGCGCCCGATCCTCGGCCGCGACGACCCGGAGGCGACCGTGACCGCGGGCAACGCGTCCGGTCAGAACGACGGCGCCGCGATCTGCGTGGTGACCCACCCGGCCAGGGCCGCCGAGCTCGGGCTGCGACCGCTGGCCCGGCTGGTGTCCGCAGGCATCGGTGGAGTGCCGCCGGCGACGATGGGCATCGGCCCGGTGCCGGCGACCGCGAAGGCACTCGCCGCCGCGCAGCTGACGCTGGCCGACATCGATCTGATCGAGCTGAACGAGGCGTTCGCCGCGCAGGTGCTGGCCTGCACCGCGGAGTGGAAGTTCACCCCGGCCGACTTCGACCGGCTCAACGTCAACGGGTCGGGCATCTCGCTGGGGCATCCGGTCGGCGCGACCGGTGGACGGATCCTGGCCACCCTGACCCGGGAGATGGCCCGCCGCGACGCCCGCTACGGGCTGGAGACCATGTGCATCGGCGGCGGCCAGGGGCTCGCCGCGGTCTTCGAGCGCGTCTAGCGCGCCTGTCGGTGCCGGGAGCCTGGGCGCCGACGGGCCTGGTGGAGCCGCCCTCGTCCAGCGCGGAGACGCCGGTGACCGACGCGGGGTGGCGTTCACGGCAGCCGCAATGGCGTCCGCGCCGAAACGGCGTGCAGGTCGGCTTCGATGTCGGACGCGGCCCGGCGCAGGGGCGGCAGGAGGGTGGCGCGGGTGTGCTCGACGCTTCCCCGCCCGGTGTGGGTGGACAGGTTCACCGCGGCCACCACCGCACCGCCGGCATCGCGTACCGGTACGGCGATCGAGCGGAGTCCCTCCTCGAGTTCCTCGTCGACCAGCGCGTACCCGCTGGCGGTCTCGCGCAGGATCCGCGCGAGTTCCCCGGGGTCGGTGACGGTGCGCCGGGTCAGCGGCCGTAGGTCGGCGCGGCGGAGCCGGGCGGCGCGTTCGTGCTCGTCCAACCCGGCCAGGAGTACCCGCCCCATCGATGTCGCATAGGCCGGGAAACGGGTGCCGATCGTGATGTCCACGCTCATGATCCGATACGTGGGGACCCGGGCCACGTAGCGGATGTCGTCACCGTCCAGGACCGTCGCCGACGCGGATTCGCGGACCTCCTCCACCAGTCGCTCCAGGCGCGGTTGGACGATCTGGGCGAAGCTGAGCCCGGACAGGTGGGCGTAGGCCAGTTCGAGAATCCGGGGCAGCGGCCGGAACAGCCGCCCGTTCGCCGCCACGTAGCCGAGTTGCTGCAGGCTGAGCAGTGATCGCCGGGCGGTGGCGCGTGGAAGTCCGGTGGCGGCCGCCACCTCGGACAGGGTGAGCCCGCCCGCGGCCGCGCCGAGCGAGGACAGGACGGCCAGTCCGCGCGCCAGCGACTGCAGAAACCCTGCCCCCAACTCCTGCTTTGCCGCCAGCGAGGCGTCCGTCGCGGGTGCGCCGGCGAGCGGCGCGGCGCTCCGCTGCCCGACGGCGTCGGCCAGGGCCCGCTCCATGGCGGCGGTCTCCGCACGCAGCCTGGGCAGCACGGCAGCGGCGAGAGACCCGACAGTGTGCCGGCTGGTGTGGCTGACCACGCTCACCGCGCAGGCCGTCCGCCCCGACGGGTCCATCACCGGGACCGCCACGGCGATCAGGCCCGGTTCCACGAGCTGGTCGTCGTCCGCCCAGCCGCGCTCGGCGGCCTGTGCGGCGCGCCGGGCGAAGTCCGCCTCGACGGTCTGCGGGTCGGCCGCCGCCGGGCGGGCGGGGACGGCGGGAAAGGTAGCGTCGCGGGGGTCGGCGCGCCGGCGCTGCCGCCAGTCCTGCCACTCCTGCTCGGTCCATCCGCCTGCGAACAGCGTCCCTGGAGCGCACCGCTCGGCGGGCAGCAGGTCGCCGATGCGGAAGGTCAGTGACATCGTCCGCCGGCGGGAGACCCGCGTGACGAAGCGGGCGCCGTCCCCGTCGGGCACCGCGATCGAGACCGACTCGTCGAACTCGCGGGCGAGCCGCTCGGCCAGTGGCCCGAGGGCATCGGGGATGCCGCAACCGGCCAGGTACGCGTTACCGAGGTGCAGTACGCGGGGGGTGAGCTCCACGTCGCGGCCCGCCGCGCGAACGTAACCCAGATGAACGAGCGTGCCGACGACTCTGTCGATGGTGGCCCGGGCGAGGCCGGTCAGGTGCACCAGGTCGCTGGGGCGCAGCCGGTGTTCGCCCGGCGCGGACATGGCGCGCAGGACCGCCAGGCCACGCTCGAGCGGTCCCACCACCGGTTCGTCGGGGGAGCCGGCCGGAGCCTCAGCCGCGACGGTCGTATCGATGCTGGTCATCGGGTTGCTCCTCGGTCTGGCCACATGCCGTGCCGCCAGGGCTGATCCCAGGGAAATTCCAAGGCGGGAATCGTTGACACTCGCCCTCCGGCGGGCTGAGACTCATGACGCGAATTATGAACAAAAGTTCACTGGGCGAACAAGGGTTGGCGTCAAACTCGTCCCCGCTCCTCGTCGTCCGCCCGTGCCCACCCGGCCGACCGAACCTGCGCGGAGATCCACATGACCACACCAATCGAGCGGGAGCCCGCCACGCCCGCACCGCTCGGCCAGGCCGACATCGACCGGGAGATCGCGGAACTGCGGCGCGCCGCCGACGCTGCGCTGTCTGACGGCGCGCCTGCGGCGAACCATCCGCCCCGCGGCTACGCGCCCTACCGCAGCAGCCTGCTGCGCCACCCCAAGCAGGGCCTCGTCGTGGTCGGCGACCCCGACGCCGTCGAGCTGACCGGGCCGGTGTTCGGCGTCACCGACGTCACCGACCTCGACTCCGACCTCACCAAGCGGCATCCGGGCGAGCCGCTCGGCGAGCGGATCACCGTCACGGGCCGGGTCCTGGACCGGCAGGGTAGGCCGGTGCGCGGTCAGCTGGTCGAGATCTGGCAGGCGAACGCGTCCGGTCGCTACGCACATCAGCGCGACCAGCACCCGGCCCCGCTCGACCCCAACTTCACCGGCGTCGGCCGCTGCCTGACCGACGACGAGGGCCGCTACCACTTCACCACGATCAAGCCGGGCGCGTACCCCTGGCGCAACCACCTCAACGCCTGGCGGCCGGCCCACATCCACTTCTCGCTGTTCGGCACGGCGTTCACGCAGCGGCTGGTCACCCAGATGTACTTCCCGAACGACCCGCTGTTCCCGTTCGACCCGATCTTCAACTCCATCACCGACGACAAGGCCCGGCAACGCCTCATTGCCGACTACGACCACGACCTGTCCAGCCCCGAGTGGTCGCTGGGCTACCGATGGGACATCGTGCTCGACGGCCCGTCGGCGACCTGGATGGAGGAAGGACGATGACCGAGTTCCGCGCGCCGACGCCGTCGCAGACCGTCGGCCCGTTCTACGGGTACGCCCTGCCGTTCACCGGCGGCGGTGACGTCGCCCCGGCCGGACACCCCGACACCATCACCGTCCACGGGTACGTCTACGACGGCGCCGGCCAGCCGGTCCCGGACGCCCTGCTGGAGTTCTGGCAGACCGACCCCGCCGGCTCGACCACCGGTGCGCCGGGCTCGCTGCGCCGCGACCCGGTCACCGGCGCGATCATCGGCCGCAACGGGGTGGACTTCACCGGATTCGGCCGCGTCGCCACCGACGCCGACGGGCACTTCGCGCTGCGCACCCTGCCACCCGGCTCCCGCAACGGCGCTGCGCCCTACCTGGCGGTGTGCGTGTTCGCCCGGGGCCTGCTGCACCACCTGTTCACCCGGGTCTACCTGCCGGATAACATCGAGGCCAACGCCGCCGACCCGGTGCTCGCCGCCCTGACGCCGCAGCGCCGCGCCACCCTGATCGCCACCGCGGAGCGGGACCGGGTGTACCGCATCGACATCCGCCTGCAGGCCGGTGACGGTTCGCATGAGGAGACCGTCTTCCTTGACTTCGGCTGATCCCACCCACGTCGCCGACCTCGGCCTGCTCTCACCGGTGCGGGCCGGGTCGGCGGCCGAGGCCGCGACCGGCGACGCCGCGTTCCTGCAGGCCATGCTCGACGCCGAGGCGGCGCTCACCCGGGCGCAGGCGGCGCTCGGCCTCGCCCCGGCGTCGGCCGCCGCCGCGGTTGGTGCGGCCGCCGCGGCAGCCGATGCGTACGACCTGGCCGGCCTCGCCGCGCGCGCCCGTGCCGGGGGAAACGCGGTCATCCCGCTCGTCGCCGACCTCACCGCGGCCGTCGACGCCCGCGACCCCGACGCCGCCGGGTACGTGCACCGCGGTGCGACCAGCCAGGACATCCTCGACACCGCGATGATGCTGGTGGCCCGCCGTACGCTCGCGCCCGTCCTGGCCGACCTCGGCCGGACCGCCACCGCGCTCGCCGGGCTCGCCTCCGCGCACCGCGACACGCCGATGCCCGGGCGTACTCTCACCCAGCACGCCGTGCCCACCACCTTCGGGCTCAAGGCCGCCGGGTGGCGCAGCCTGGTACTGGACGCCCACGACCGGCTGCACGCCGTACGGCGGTCGCTGCCGGCGCAGCTCGGCGGAGCCGCCGGGACCCTGGCGGCGTTCGGCGAGTTCGGTGGCGACGGGTTGCGGCTGCTGTCGGAGTACGCGCGGCAGACCGGTCTCGCCGAACCCACCCTGCCCTGGCACGCCCTGCGCACCCCGGTCGCCGACCTCGCCGCCGCGCTCGCGTTCACCGCCGGTGCCCTCGGCAAGCTCGCCGCCGACGTGCTGGTGCTGTCGCGTACCGAGATCGGCGAGGTCGCCGAGGGCGCCGGCGGGGGTTCCTCGGCGATGCCGCACAAGAGCAACCCGGTACGCGCCACGCTCATCGCCGCGGCGGCACGCCAGGTGCCGGCGCTCGCCGCCGTGCTGTTCGGCTCCGTCGTCGCCGAGGACGAGCGCCCGTCGGGCGCCTGGCACGCCGAGTGGCAGACCCTGCGGGAGGCGCTGCGGCTGACCGGCGGCGCCGCCCGGGAAGCCGCCGACCTGGCCGAAGGCCTGCGGGTACGGCCCGACCGGATGCGCGCCCACCTCGATCTCACCGGCGGGCTGATCGTCTCCGAGCGGCTGAGCGCGGCGCTGACCGAGGTGGTCGGCCGCGCCAACGCCAAGCAGATCGTCGCCCGCGCCTCCCGGCGCGCCGCGGCCGACGGCGTCGACCTCGGCGCGGCGTTGGCCGACGAGCCGGCGCTCGCCGGACTGCTCGACGCCGACCGGTTACGTGAGCTCACGGACCCGGCCGCCTACCTCGGCGCAGCCGCCGCACTCACCGACCGGGCGCTGCGTCGCGAACCCTCCGCCCCCCAAGGGAACCGATGACCGATCAGTTGCACCACCGCCTCGACGGTCCTGCGGACGCGCCGCCCCTCATCCTCGGCCCGTCGCTCGGGACCTCCATGGCGGCGTGGGAACCGTCGCTGCCCGAACTCGCGCGCACGTACCGGGTGCTGCGCTTCGACCTGCCCGGCCACGGGGGATCGCCGACGTCGGTGCTCCCAGCGGGTACCGCGGCCGTCGCCGACCTGGCGAGGCTGGTGCTCGACCTCGCCGACCACCATGGATGGCAGCGGTTCCGGTACGCCGGCATCTCGCTCGGCGGCGCGATCGGCGCGTACCTCGCGCTGCACCACCCCGACCGGGTCGAGAGCCTGGCGATGGTGTGCTCGTCCGCCCGCTTCGGCGAACCGGAGGCATGGGCCGAGCGGGCGCACACGGTCCGGACCCAGGGCACCGGGAGCCTGGCGGGGGCCACCGCCAGGCGCTGGTTCACCCCGGCCTTCGCCGGCTCGCCGCGCGCCGAGGCGCTCCTCGGCGACCTCGCCGCCGCCGCCGACGCCGGGTACGCCGCCTGCTGCGACGCGCTCGCCACCTACGACCTGCGGGCGGACCTGCCCCGGATCGCGGTGCCGACCCTGATCGTGGCAGGCCGCGAGGACCCGGCCACGCCCTCGTCGCACGCCCGTGAACTCGCCGACGGCATCCCCGGCGCGAGCCTCCTCGAGGTGGCCGGCGCCGCGCACCTGGCCAACGTGGAGAAGCCCGAGCTCGTCACCGCGGCGCTGAGCCAGCACTTCGCCCCCGCGGCGAGCGGGGACCGCGCCCGGCACACTGCCGGTATGGCGGTGCGGCGGGCCGTCCTCGGCGACGCGCACGTGGACCGGGCCACCGCGAACACGACCGACTTCACCGCGGACTTCCAGGACTTCATCACCCGGTACGCCTGGGGCGAGATCTGGACCCGCCCGGGTCTGGACCGCCGCACCCGGTCCTGCATCACCATGACGGCGCTGGTCGCCCACGGCCACCTCGAGGAGCTGGCCATGCATGTACGCGCCGCGCTGCGCAACGGCCTGACCCCGCAGGAGATCGGCGAGGTGCTGCTCCAGATCGGCGTCTACTGTGGAGTTCCGGCCGCCAACGCCGCCTTCGGCGTCGCCCAGCGCACCCTCCGCGAGGAGGGAATCGACCTTGACCTCGCCGCTCCGACCGACCCCTCCGGGAGGAACTGATGCGCACCACCGTCGGCATCGTCGGCGGCGGCCCGGCCGGGCTGCTGCTCGCCCGCCTGCTCCACCAGGCTGGCATCGACTGCGTACTCCTGGAGTGCCGCGACCGTGCCTACGTCGAGCAGCGTCAGCGCGCCGGCATCCTCGAACAGGGCACCATCGACGTGCTGCGGGCCTGCGGCGCCGGCGAGCGCATGGACCGCGAGGGCCTTCCCCACGACGGCATCGAGCTCCACTTCGACGGCCGGCGCCACCGCATCGACTTCCCGGCCCTCACCGGGGGCCGCCGGGTCATGGTGTACGCGCAGACCGAGGTCGTGAAGGACCTCATCGCGCTGCAACTGGCCGACGGCGCGCCGCTGCTGTTCGAGGCCCAGGTCACCGCCGTCGAGGGCGCCGACACCGACAGCCCCGTCATCCGCTTCACCCACTCCGGTCGCGAGCAGACCCTTCGCTGCGACTACGTCGTCGGCTGCGACGGCTTCCACGGCGTCACCCGGCACGCCCTCCCCGACGGCGCGCGACGGACCTTCGAGCGCACCTATCCGTACTCGTGGCTGGGCATCCTGGCTGACGTGGCACCCTCCAACGACGAGCTGATCTACGCACACTCCGAGCGGGGCTTCGCCCTGCTGAGCATGCGCTCACCCGTCGTGAGCCGGTTGTACCTGCAGGTCGGAAACGACACCGACGCGCACGCCTGGTCCGACGAGCAGATCTGGGACGAGCTCGACGCCCGACTCGCCCTCCGCGACGGCGGCTGGAAACTGCAGCGCGGCCCGATCACCAGCAAGTCCGTCACCCCGATGCGTAGCTTCGTCGCCGAACCGATGCGGTACGGGCGGGTCTTCCTCGCCGGCGACGCAGCCCACATCGTGCCGCCCACCGGCGCCAAGGGGCTCAACCTGGCCGTCGCCGACGTCGTCGTGCTCGCCCGGGCCTTCGCCCACCTGCGCACCACCGGCTCCACGTCGCTGCTCGACGCCTACTCCGACACCTGCCTGCGGCGGGTCTGGCGGGCCGAGCACTTCTCGTACTTCATGACCACCACGCTGCACCCCGACCCGGCACAGTCCCCGTTCGACACCCGTCTGCAGATCGCACAGCTGGACCGCATCGCCACGTCCACCGCGGCCGCGACCGAACTGGCGGAGAACTACGCAGGTCTGCCGATCGGGTGAGGGACGTGCCGCCAACTGCTGCCGCGGTCACGTGTTCGGGTTGACGCGACCCGATCGGCCGGGGGAGGCGAGTACACGCACCGGCGCACCGGCGAGGAACGCGGCGATGTCCTCGACGACGTGCGCGAACCAGGTCCGGTAGGTGTCCTCGGTGACATAGCCGATGTGCGGGGTCGCCAGGACGTTGTCCAGGTGGCGGAAGGGGTGCTCCGGCGGGAGCGGCTCGTCGGTGAAGACATCCAGGGCGGCACCGGCGATCCACCGCTCGCGGCACGCGCGTACCAGGGCGGACTCGTCGCAGATCGGGCCGCGGCTGGTGTTGACCAGCCACGCGGTGGGCTTCATCCGTCTCAGCTGTTGCGGCCCGATGAGCCCCCGCGTGCGCTCGGACAGCACGAGGTGGATGGTGACGAAGTCGGACTCGGCCAGCACCTGATCGAGGGAGGTGGCGAGTTCGGCGCCCACCTGCTCGCACCGCTCCTGGGTGAGGTGCCGGCTCCAGGCGAGGACCCGCATGCCGAACGCGCGGGCCACCACGGCGACCTGCGTGCCGAGGCGGCCCAGGCCGAGAACGCCGAGCGTACGCCCCCGCAGTTCGGTGCCGAGGGTCGTCATCCAGCCCCCGGCGCGGACATTCGCGAGCTCGACGTCGAGGCGCCGGGCGCAGGCCAGCAGCAGGGCCCACGTGTGCTCGGCGGTCGCCAGGCCCGATCCGCCCGTTCCGCACACCGTGATGCCGAGTTCCCGGCACGCCGCCAGGTCGATGGCGGCGTTACGGGCCCCCGTGGTGACGAGCAGCCGCAACCGCGGCAGCTGCTCGAGGGTGGCGCGGGGCAACGGCGTGCGCTCCCGCATCGCCACCACCACGGGGTACTGCCGTAGTGCCGCGACGACAGCGGCCTCCGACGGCAGGTGCTCGGAGAGCGCGGTGACCTCGACCGTACCGGCCAGCGGCGACCAGTCGGCGCTGCGCAGTGCCACCCCTTGGTAGTCGTCGAGGACGGCGACGGGCAGGGGCCTTTCAGCGGTCATGACACCACCCGGGTTCCGTTGAAGCCGATGTCCCGGGAAACGGCGTCGGCGGTCGCCACCAGGTGCGGAACGAACTCCTCGCGGAGGATCTTCAGGGAGACCCGGGCGGCGTTCGCCGACACGTTGATCGCTGCGATGACCGTTCCGGAGGAGTCGCGGACCGGAGCCGCCGCCGACCGTACCCCCTCCTCGCGCTCACCGTCGACCACGGCGTACCCGTGCCGGCGTACCCGCTCGAGCTCGGCGCGCAGGGCCTCGGTGTCGTCGATCGTGCGCGGGGTGAGCCTGCGCAGCTCGACGCCGTCGAGGTACGCCTGGAGCTGTTCCGGCGGGAGCGCCGCGAGCAGGACGCGCCCCATCGACGTCGGGTAGGCGGGCAGTCGCGATCCCACGCTCAGGGTGATCGACATGCTGCGCGCGGCGGGCACGCGCGCGAGGTAGACGATCTCGTCCGCGTCGAGGGTAGCCATGGAGCAGGACTCCAGCAGCTTGTCGGCGAGCGCCCGCATGTGCGGCTGGGCTCGCTCGGCCACCGGCTGCGAGTTCAGGTACCCGTACCCGAGTCGCAGCACGTGCGGGGTGAGCCGGAACTCGCGGCCGACTGCCTCGGCGAAGCCGAGACGTTGAAACGTCAGCAGGATCCGGCGCGCGGTGGCCCGGGTGAGCCCCGTGAGCTGGGCAGCCTCACTGACAGTCACCGTAGGATGCTCCGCCGAGAATGCCTGGAGCAGCCGGAAGGCCTTTTCTACCGAATCGATGACATCCGGATCCTCTCGCGACATCGCCCCCGCTCCTCTGCACGCTCCGGCCCGACACGCCTCGGGTTCGCAGGTCATTATCCGGTCCGCCGATCGCGGCGGAGAACGGCGTCCGTGGTCAGGGCCGGTGTGTCGGGGAGAAGGCGCGGTGGAAGGTGAAGACGCGACGCTCGCGCGCCGTGACCGACCGCATCAGCTCGTCGCGCCGGGGGGTCGAGGTGGCGTGACGGTACGCGGCGGTCTCCAGCGGCGTGGTGTCGGCAAGCTCGTGGAACGCCAGGAACGTCGGGGCGTTCCCGTCGACGATCCGGTACCTGCGGGTGCGCAGCCAGCCGGGGATCGCGTGCAGCAGCGGGATGTGCTCCTCGAGGTACCAGGAGTGCAGGGCGGGCTCCCGGTCGGCCGGCACCGACAGGGACGTGCAGACCACGACCGGCGGTGGCCCGTCGATGCTGCCGTGCTCGTCGAGCAGTTCGTACACCCGCCGGTCCAGTACCGCGAGGCGGTCGATGACGGCCTGCTCGCGCGCGCTCCGCCGGTCCCGCAGCGCCCGGTAGGTCGGGGTGGCCAGGACCTCGAGATCGATGTCGTAGGCGGCCAGCCAGGTCGGGGTCACCCCGTCGGTGGCGCGGAAACGCCTTCCGGTGTGAATGCCCGCCAGCGCCATGCGGGCCGGAGCGTGCTCGTGGTCGTACCAGTCGTGGAACTCCGCGGCCGGAACGGATCCCTGCGCCGACAGGACGAAGAGTAGCCCCTCTGCCATTCACAACCTCCACAACGGGTACCGCCCCAGGGGTACGTCGACCGTACGTACCAGCCACACCTCTTGACAGCGGGCGTGCGACCCGTGTCACCATGTGCGTCCGACGAACTAATGTACGTAGGACGAACATAAGGATGGTAGCTCATGGCTTCTGCTGCTGGCGTGGCCAAGCGGGCGTTCACTGACCGGCTGTACGTCACGGTTCTCGTGGCGATCGCGCTGGGCGCGGTGGTGGGCCTCGCGTTCCCGGGTGTCGGCGTGTCGCTGCAACCGCTCGGCGACACGTTCATCGCAATGATCCGCATGCTCATCGGCCCGGTGGTCTTCTGCACGATCGTCACCGGCATCGCGTCCGCGGGGCACCTGACCAGCGTCGGCCGGATCGGGATCAAGGCGCTGGTCTACTTCGAGGTGGTGACCACGCTCGCCCTGATCATCGGCCTGGTGGCGATGGACCTCGTCGGCCCCGGCCGTGGGATCCACGCCCACCCGTCCGACCTGCACCTGACCGGCAGCGCGAAGGACTACGTCAGCGCCGCGAGCCACCAGCACTGGTACGACTTCCTGGTCAACATCGTTCCCAAGACCGTCGTCAGCGCGTTCGTCGAGGGCAACGTCCTCCAGGTGCTGTTCGTCGCCATCCTGTTCGCCGTCGCCGTCAAGCTCCTCGGCGAACGCGGAGAGCCCGTCATCGCGGCGGTCGAGCGCCTTGGTGAGATCTTCTTCGGCGTCGTGAAGATGGTCATGTACTTCTCGCCGATCGGCGCCTTCGGTGCGATGGCCTTCGCGGTGGGCAAGTTCGGCGGGCGGACGCTGTCCAGCCTCGGCGCCTTCATCGGGCTGTTCTGGGCCGTGGGCATCCTCTTCGGACTGATCGTCTTCGGCGCCGTCGCCCGGCTCTGCGGCCTGCGCATCCTCAAGCTCTACCGCTACTTCAAGGACGAGCTCCTCATCACGCTCGGTACGGCGAACTACGAGGCCGTCATGCCCCGGCTCATCGAGAAGCTGGAGCGGCTGGGGTGCCCCAAGCGCATCGTCAGCCTGGTCGTCCCGTCCGGGTACGCCTTCAACGGTGACGGCGTCTGCCTGTACCTCGGTTTCGCGTCGCTGTTCATCGCCCAGGCGTTCGGCGTGGAGATGTCGCTGTGGCAGCAGATCGGGCTGCTCGCCGTCTTCCTCATCACGTCGAAGGGCAGCGCCGGCGTCGCCGGTTCCGGCTTCATCATCCTGGCCGCGACCCTGTCGACCACCGGCTCGGTCCCGGTCGTCGGAATCATGCTCATCCTCGGCATCGACCGCCTGCTGTCGACCATGCGCGGGCTGGTCAGCCTCGGCGGCCAGATCCTGGGCAGCCTCGTGGTCAGCCGCTGGGAGCGCGTCCTGGACGTCGCTCACGCCCGCGCCGTACTCAACGGCGAGGTCCCGGCCGAGGCACCGCACGCGGAGAACGCCACGGTCGGCGCCGCGGTGTAGCGGCCGGGCCCAGCCCCGCCGCATGCCCCACCCTCGATCCACCTAGGAGAGAAAATGCCCAGGCTGCCGTACGCAGCAGACGCCAGTGAGACCGCCGACCGGATGCGCGCGCGCCGGGGTGGCAGCCTCACCCCGCTCGACCGACTGCTGCTGCACAGCCCGCCGGTGGCCGACGGCTGGAACCGGCTGCTCGGCGCGATCCGGACCGAATCGACCCTGACCGACGACATCAGGGAGCTCGTGATCCTGCGAGTCGCGGTGCTCAACCGCGCCGAGTACGAGTGGGCGGCCCACGAGCCGCTGGCGCGCCGTGGCGGGCTGGGCGACGCGCACCTGGCGGTCCTGCGGGGCGGGGGCGATCCAGCCGTGCTCGCCCCCGCCCAGCGGGCGGCCCTCGCCTACACCGACGCCATGACCCGCGACGTGGAGGTTCCCGACGCGCTCTTCGACGTCCTGGGCGAACACTTCGACCAGCGGCAGATCGTCGAACTGACCGCGACCGTGGGCGCCTACAACCTGGTGTCGCGGTTCCTGGTCGCCATGCAGATCACACCGGCGGACCGGGCGGCGGAGGTGCGGGCATGAGCGGGCGGCTCGCGGGCAAGGTCGCCATCGTCACCGGCGCCGGCAGCGTGGGACCCGGCTGGGGCAACGGCCGCGCGATCGCCGTCATCTTCGCCCGGGAGGGCGCGACCGTCGTGGCGATGGACCGGAACGCGGACGCCCTCGCCCCGACGGTCGACGCGATCCGTGGCGAAGACGGCCGGGTCGAACCTCGGATCTGTGACGTGACCGACAGCGAGTCGGTCGCCGCGCTGGTCGACGAGGTACGGCGCGACTTCGGGCGCATCGACGTGCTGGTCAACAACGTCGGCGGCTCGCACCCCGGCGGCCCGGCACAGCTCACCGAGGAAGCCTGGGCGGCTCAACTGGACCTCAACCTCAGCAGCGTCTACCGCACGTGCCGGTACGTCCTCCCGGTGATGCAGCAGCAGCGGTCCGGATCCATCGTCAACATCGCCTCGACCTCGGGAATCCGGTGGTCCGGTTCCCCGCAGGTGGGCTACGCGGCCGCCAAGGCGGGGGTCATCCAGCTGTCCCGCGTGGTCGCGGTGCAGCATGCCCCCGACGGGATCCGCGTCAACACCGTCGTACCCGGACAGCTGCACACCCCGATGGTCTCCGCCCGACTCGCGCACCAGCGGGCCGGCGGCGACGTACCGGCGTTGCTGGCGCAGCGCCAGGCCCGCATCCCGCTGGGCTTCGCCGGGGACGGCCGGGACACCGCCTATGCCGCGCTCTTCCTCGCCTCGGACGAGGCCCGGTTCATCACGGGTACGGAGATCGTGGTGGACGGCGGGATGACGGCGCGCTGCGACTGAAAGGACAACGACATGAGTGAGACAAGCCCCAACTGCCCACCGCCTGTCGACAACCCGAAGCGTCCCGACATCACGCTGCCGGCGTTGAGCTGTGACTCGCACTGTCACGTCTTCGGGCCGGCGGACATCTTCCCCTTCGCCGCCGAGCGCACCTTCACCCCGGTGGACGTACCCCGGCAGCGGCTGCGGCGTCTGCACGACTTCCTCGGGTTCGACCGGGCGGTCATCGTGCAGTCCGCCTGCCACGGCATCGACCACGCGGCGCTGTTGGACGCCCTGGAGACGTCCGAAGGGCGCTACCGGGGCGTGGCTCTGGTGACGCCCGCGACCCACCCCGACGAGATCGCCCGGCTGGACGCCGCCGGCGTGTGCGGCGCGCGCCTGAACTTCCTTCCGCACCTCGGCGGCGCGCCGTCGAAGGAGACGATGGACGCCGTCCTCCGCCTCGTGCGGCCGTACGGCTGGCACGTCTCCATCCATGTGGCCGGCACCGGAATCACCGACTACGCCGACCGCATCCGATCGATCGACGCGCCGGTCGTCATCGATCACATGGCCCGCGTCGACGTTCGTGGTGGCCTCGACACCGAGCACGTCGCCTCGCTGCTCGGGCTGCTCGACACGGGCAACGTGTGGGTCAAGCTGAGCGGCGTCGACCGGTTGTCCGCCCGGTCCGAGGGGCCGTACGGGAACGCCGTCGCGCTCGCCGGCCTGCTCGCACGGCACGCGCCCGACCGCGTCGTATGGGGCACCGACTTCCCTCACCCGAACATCACCGGGGCGGCGCCGGATGACGGGGTACTTGTCGACCTCATCGCCGAGATAGCCCCGGACGAGGGTCTGCGGCACAAGCTGCTGGTCACCAACCCGGCCGAGCTGTTCCGTTTCCGGCAGCCGTGAATGTTGTGGCCCGGCCCGCTGGTGGTCAAGGGGCTGCTGCGGGCCGAGGACGCGGCACGTGCCGCAGACGCGGGCGTGGACGCGGTGGTCCTGTCCAACCACGGAGGCCGGCAACTGGACCAGACCGTGGCGCCGCTGCACGCGCTGCCCGAGGTGGTCGACGCCCTGCAGGGACGCGCCGAGGTACTTGTCGATTCGGGCGTACTGGAGACCTCGCCGTCTATCGATCACCGACACGCCGCGGCATCACCGGGGCGAGACATCTGCTTTTCGTAACCCGTCCGGCGGGTCACGCGCGGGGGTCGCGGCCGAGGTAGCGCAGCAGGGTCTCGATGTCGCGGTCACCGGGCGCTGCGGGCAGGTTCGGCCCGTACGCGAAGCCACGCAGCGGTTCGACGATCGTGATGGCGACCTCCATCAGGCCGCGGGCCATGTCCGCGGTCAACGGCGACCGCTGGCCAGTGGCAACGGCGATGTCCCACGCGTGGATGGCGGCGTCCAGCGCGCAGGCGCCCGCCGCCTGCCAGGCCGGCATCGCGCCCTGCGGCAGGGGTGTCGCTACGCTCGGGTCGTCGTCAGCGATCTGCGCGTACGCCGCCGCGGAGGCGCTGATCCCGCTCTCGACGAACGCGACTGGGTCGCCGTCGAGGCGGCCGGACGGCAAGAACGGGTCGTCAGACGGCCACGGACCACCGGTTATCGCGGCCGCATAGCCGATCTGGTCGCCGGTCGCGTGCTGCAGCACCTGGGTGACCGTCCACTTTTCGCAGGGCGTCGACTTGTCCTTGTCAGCTTCGGTGAGGCCGACGGTGACGGTACGCAGCGCTTCGTGGGACGCGTCGAGCAGTGCACGCCAACTGTTCATGATGACCTCCGAGCAGTAGCGGAATGATCTGTTCCGCTGCACTCTAGCGGAACGGAACGGTCCGTTCCAGTGCTACCGTGTGAAACTATGACGCAGACCAAGTCCGGGCGGCGCCGGCAGGCGGCACGCAACGACACAGCCATCCTCGAAGCGGCCCGCGAGGTGTTCCTAAACGACCCGAAAGCGCCGATCTCGGCGGTCGCCGACCGGGCCGGCGTCGGTATGAGCGCCCTCTACCGCCGCTACGCCAGCAAGGAGGACCTACTGCGCCAGCTCTGCCGCGACGGACTGCGCCGGTTCATCGCCGAGGCCGAAACAGCGGCAAACGAACCGGAGCACTGGTCGGCGCTCGTCGGATTCCTGCAACGCGTCGTCGACGCCGACGTGCACTCCCTGACCGTGCACCTGGCCGGCACATTCACCCCGACAGCCGAAATGACCGCCGACGCCATCCGCGCCGGCCAACTCGTGGCTTCGCTGGTTGACGACGCGCTGGCCAGCGGCGAACTGCGCCGCGACATCACCGCCCAGGACATCGCGCTGATCCTGGAAGGCTGCGCCGCGGTACGCCTGCCGGACCCGGAACGCACCAAACAGCTACGCCGCCGCCACCTGGCCCTCCTGGTAGCCGGCCTCGCCAGCAACGGCCAGGATCTACCCGGACCACCACCGGCCGCCGACGAACTCAACTGGCGCTGGCGGCGTTCCTAGCCCCCAACCCAGGCGCACGTCGGCGAACTCCCCTCTCCGATCACCGACACTCACCAAGGCCCAGACCCCTCTTTGAAACACGGACTAACCCCGGCCGCCGATGCGCCGGGTCAGGTCCGCGGCGGTACGGGTCACCTGGCGCGCCAGCTCACGGCGCCGGTCGTCGTCGACGTCATCGGCGGGGTAGGTCACGGCCACCGCGGCGACCGGGTGTCCGGTGTGGTCGACCACCGCCGCCGCCACCGACGAGAACTCGGGCGTGACCAGCCCCTCCTCGATGGCGTACGTGCGTTGCCGGACCCGGATCAGCTCCGCGCGCAGCTGGGTCAGGCTGGTGACCCCGACGTCGTGTCGCTGCACGAACGCGTCCCGGTTCGGAAACAGCGCACGCACCTGGGCGTGCGGCAGCGCGGCGAGCATCGCCAGGCCCGTCGCGGTCAACGAGGCCGGCAGTCGCACGCCGACATCGGTCACGAGCGGGGGCCGTCCCGGGGCGCGCTCCTCGATGACGTAGAACACCTCGCGGCCGTGCAGGATCGCCAGGTGCGCATTGTGCGAGCTGGTCTCGACGAGCCGGGTGAGCAGCGGCCGGGCGACCCGCTGCAGTGGCGCCTGGCGCGAGTACGCCGAGCCGAGGGCGAACGCCTCCACCCCCAGCCCGTAGCGCCGCTCCTCGGCCAGATGCATCACGAATCCCTCGTCGCGCAGCACCGCCAGCAGGTGGTAGACGCTGGACCGGGGGAGACCGAGCTCCCGCGCGATCGACGCCGCCGGCAGCGGGCCGGCGTGCCGGGCAAGCAGCTTGAGCAGGCTGATGGCGTGCGTGGCGGCGGGGACGTTGGGCATGGGCCGAGTGTCTCAGATACGAGACAGAACCCGGTCAGGGGTCGTATTCCGGGGGCTGGTTGTCCGGTCAAATAGGGGCATGAACACACACCACCCGGTCCGCGCCGGCGCCGTCGTCACGGTGGGCGTCGACGCCCTGAGCTTCGCCGACGTCGTCGCCGTCGCCCGCCACGACGCACCCGTCGAGATCTCCGCGGTCGCGCTGGCCGAGATCCGCAAGAGCCGGGAGGTGATCGAGGCACTGGCCGACGACGTCGTGCCGCACTACGGCGTCTCCACCGGCTTCGGTGCGCTGGCCACCCGGCACATCCCCGTCGAGCTCCGCGCGCAGCTGCAGGTCAGCCTGGTCCGCAGCCACGCGGCCGGTTCCGGCCCCGAGGTGGAGCGCGAGGTCGTCCGCGCCCTCATGCTGCTGCGACTGTCCACCCTGGCGACCGGTCGCACCGGGGTACGCGAGGAGACCGCCGCGGCGTACGCCCAACTTCTCAACGCCGGTATCACCCCCGTCGTGCACGAGTACGGCAGCCTCGGCTGCTCCGGCGACCTGGCGCCGCTGGCGCACTGCGCCCTCGCCGTGATGGGGGAGGGCACCGTGCGCGACGCCGCAGGCGAGCTACGCGACGCCGCCGACGCGCTGCGTGAGGCCGGCATCACCCCGGTCACCCTGGCCGAGAAGGAGGGCCTGGCCCTGATCAACGGCACCGACGGCATGCTCGGCATGCTGGTGCTCGCGATCACCGACCTGCGACACCTGCTCAAGGTCGCCGACCTGACCGCGGCGATGAGCGTGGAGGGCCTGCTCGGAACCGACGCGGTGTTCGCCCCGGAACTGCAGGCACTGCGCCCCCACCCCGGCCAGGCCGCATCGGCGGCCAACCTGCGGGCGGTACTCGCCGACAGCCCGATCATGGCAAGTCACCGCGGCCCCGACTGCACCCGGGTACAGGACGCGTACTCGCTGCGCTGCGCACCCCAGGTCGCCGGCGGCGCCCGCGACACGATCGACCACGCGGCCCTGGTCGCGTCCCGTGAACTCGCCGCCGCGGTGGACAACCCGGTCGTCACCCTCGACGGGCGGGTGTCCTCCAACGGCAACTTCCACGGCGCCCCGATCGCGTACGTCATCGACTTCCTGGCCATCGTCGCCGCCGACGTCGCCTCGATGGCGGAACGCCGCACCGACCGGTACCTGGACGTGGCCCGCAACCACGGGCTCAACGCCTTCCTCGCCGACGACCCCGGCGTCGACTCCGGTTACATGATCGCGCAGTACACCCAGGCCGCCCTCGTCTCCGAGCTCAAGCGCCTCGCCTCGCCCGCGAGTGTCGACTCGATCCCCAGCTCGGCGATGCAGGAGGACCACGTGTCGATGGGCTGGTCCGGCGCCCGCAAGCTGCGCCGGGCCGTGGACGCCCTGACCCGCGTGCTCGCCATCGAACTGCTCACCGCCGCGCGCGGCATCCAGTTGCGGGCGCCGCTACAGCCCGCACCCGCCACCGGAGCGGTCATCGACGCCCTGCGGCAGGTGACACCCGGCCCCGGCGTGGACCGATTCCTGGCCCCCGAGATCGAGGCCGCCGTGCAGTTCGTCGCCTCAGGCGCGGCCCTGCGCGCCGCCGAGACGGTCACCGGCTCGTTCCAGTAGCCACCGCCCGCTGCAGTTGATCGTCCATCACAGCAAGGAGAACCGTCATGGAAGGTGCACGCCCGGTCCGTGCGGCGCGCGGCACGACCCTCACCGCGAAGTCGTGGGCAACCGAGGCCCCGCTGCGCATGCTGATGAACAACCTGGACCCGGAGAACGCCGAGCGCCCCGACGACCTGGTGGTCTACGGCGGTACCGGCCGGGCGGCCCGCGACTGGAAGTCCTTCGACGCCATGGTCCGCACGCTGACCACGTTGGAAAAAGACGAGACCATGCTGGTGCAGTCAGGCCGGCCGGTCGGTGTCATGCGCACCCACGAGTGGGCGCCGCGGGTGATCCTGGCCAACTCCAACCTCGTCGGGGACTGGGCCACCTGGCCGGAGTTCCGCCGCCTCGAGCGCCTCGGCCTGACGATGTACGGCCAGATGACGGCGGGCTCGTGGATCTACATCGGCACCCAGGGGATCGTGCAGGGCACGTACGAGACGTTCGCGGCCGTGGCCGAGAAACGCTTCAACGGCACCCTGGCCGGCACGCTGACCCTGACCGGCGGCTGCGGCGGCATGGGCGGCGCGCAGCCGCTCGCGGTGACCCTCAACGACGGCGTCTGCCTCATCGTCGACGTGGACCGCGCCCGGCTCGACCGCCGCGTCCAGCACCGCTACCTCGACGAGGTCGCCGAGAACATCGACGACGCGATCGAGAAGGCGCTGCGGGCCAAGGCGGAGCGCCGGGCGCTGTCGGTCGGTCTCGTCGGCAACTGTGCCGAGGTGTTCCCGGAGTTGCTGCGCCGCGGTGTCGACATCGACATCGTCACCGACCAGACCAGCGCCCACGACCCGCTGTCGTACCTGCCCGAGGGTGTCTCGGTCGACCAGTGGCGCGACTACGCCGAGGCCAAGCCCGAGGAGTTCACCGCCCGTGCCCGTGCCTCCATGGCCAAGCACGTCCAGGCCATGGTCGAGTTCTCCGACGCCGGTGCCGAGGTCTTCGACTACGGCAACTCGATCCGCGACGAGGCGCGACAGGGCGGGTACGACCGCGCGTTCGCCTTCCCGGGTTTCGTGCCCGCCTACATCCGCCCCCTGTTCTGTGAGGGCAAGGGCCCGTTCCGCTGGGCCGCGCTGTCGGGCAACCCCGCCGACATCCACGCCACCGACCGTGCCGTGATGGACCTGTTCGGAGACAACGACCGGCTGCAGCGGTGGATGCGCGGCGCCCAGGAGAAGATCGCCTTCCAGGGCCTGCCCGCGCGGATCTGCTGGCTGGGCTACGGCGAGCGGGACCGGGCCGGGTTGAAGTTCAACGAGATGGTGGCCTCCGGAGAGCTGGAAGCGCCGATCGTCATCGGCCGCGACCACCTCGACGCCGGCTCGGTGGCCTCGCCCTACCGGGAGACCGAGTCGATGCTCGACGGCTCCGACGCCATCGCCGACTGGCCGCTGCTCAACGCCCTCATCAACACCGCCTCGGGTGCGTCGTGGGTGTCGATCCACCACGGCGGCGGTGTCGGCATCGGCCGGTCCATCCACGCCGGCCAGGTCTCGGTGGCCGACGGGACCGCGTTGGCGGCGGAGAAGCTGTCGCGGGTGCTGACCAACGACCCCGGCATGGGCGTGATCCGCCACGTTGACGCCGGCTACGAGCGCGCCGAGCAGGTCGCACAGGAGCGCGGCGTGCGGATCCCGATGCGGGAGAGCTGAGCCGCCGCGATGACCTTCGACAGCATGTGGGCGGCGATCGAACCGGTGGGCCGCGACGCCGGCACCGGCGGGTACCGGCGGTACGCCTGGACCGCTAGCGATCTCCAGCTGCGCGAGTGGTTCGCCCAGGAGTGCCGGGTCCGGGGACTGGACCTCACCACTGACCGGATGGGCAACCAGTGGGCGTGGTGGGGCGACCCGGACGCGGCCGTCGCCGCCGGCGACCCCGGCGTCGTCATCGGGTCGCATCTGGATTCGGTACCCGACGGGGGCGCCTTCGACGGGCCGCTCGGCGTGGTCAGCTCGCTCGCCGCGGTGGATGCGCTGCGGGCACAGGGCTTCCAGCCCGCCCGGCCGATCGGCGTGGTCAACTTCCTCGACGAGGAGGGCGCCCGCTTCGGGGTGGCCTGCGCCGGTTCGCGGGTCATCACCGGGGTCCTGGACGCCGACCGGGCGCGCGGGCTGACCGATGCGGACGGCGTGACCATGGCCGAGGCGATGCGCCGGGCGGGCCGCGACCCGGCAACACTGGGGCCGGACACCGAGGCGCTCCGCCGGATCGGGGTCTTCGTCGAACTGCACGTGGAGCAGGGCCGGGGCCTGGCCGACCTCGGCCAACCCGTCGCCGTCGCCACCGACATCTGGCCGCACGGCCGCTGGCGCCTCGACTTCCCCGGTACCGCCAACCACGCCGGCACCACCCGGCTGGAGGACCGTCACGACGCGATGCTCGGGTACGCGGAGGCGGTGCTCACCGCCCGCACCGCCGCGGCCCGGCACGGCTGCGTCGCGACCATCGGCAAGGTGCGGGTGCAGCCCGGTGGGGTCAACGCCATCCCGAGCCACGTGACCGGATGGCTCGACGCCCGCGGACCGATCGAAGCGGCGGTGCGCGCCACCGTCGACGACATCGCCACGGTGGCGGCGGGACACGGGGCGACGCTGACCGAGGAGTCCTGGACCCCGACCACGGCGTTCGACCCGGCCCTGTCCGACCGACTGTCGACGCTGCTCGGCGAGCACGTCCCGCGCCTCGGGACCGGCGCCGGTCACGACTCCGGCATCCTCGCCACGGCGGGCATCCCGACCGCGATGCTGTTCGTGCGCAACCCCACCGGCGTCTCCCACTCGCCGGAGGAGTTCGCCGAACGCGACGACTGCCACACCGGGGTGGCCGCGCTGGCCCGCGCCGTGCAGGAGCTGGCCGGATGACCGCGACGCAGCGGACGGGGCGGTGGCACGCGGCGTACGCCCTCCTGCCGGCCGGGCCAGCCCGGAACGTGACCTTCGAGGTTGTCGACGGCCGATTCACGTCGATCACCCCGGACTCTCACCCGGCGGGCGCGCAGCCGCTACCCGGAGTAGTTCTGCCCGGACTGGCCAACGCGCACAGCCACGCCTTCCACCGTGCCCTGCGCGGGCGAACCCACCACGGCGGCGGGACCTTCTGGACCTGGCGCGACGGCATGTACGCCGTCGCGGCCGCGCTGGACCCGGACCGCTACCTGGCGCTGGCCCGCGCGACCTACGCGGAGATGGCGTTGGCCGGGGTGACCTGCGTGGGGGAGTTCCACTACCTCCACCACGCACCGGGCGGGGCGCGCTACGCCGACCCGAACGCGATGGGTGAGGCGCTGCGCCAGGCGGCGGCGGAGGCCGGGATCCGGCTGACCCTGCTGGACGCCTGCTACCTCAGTGGCGGGCTGACCGCCGACGGCCATCAGCCCCTGGGCGACGCCCAGCGGCGCTTCTCCGACGGCTCCGCCGAGCGCTGGGCCGAGCGGGTCGGCGCGCTCGCGCCGAGCGAGGGAATGCGCGCCGGCGCGGCGGTCCACTCGGTGCGGGCCGTCCCGCGGGAGGCGCTGAAGACCGTGGTCACCGCGGCGGCGGGACGGCCACTGCACGTCCACCTGTCCGAGCAGCCGGCCGAGAACGAGGCGTGCCTGGGGTGGTACGGCCTCACCCCGACCGGCCTGCTCGCCACCGAAGGCGTGCTCGGGCCGCTGACCTCCGCGGTCCACGCCACCCACCTGACCGACGCCGACATCGCCCTGCTCGGCCGGACCGGTACCGTCTGCTGCTTCTGCCCGACCACCGAACGCGACCTGGCGGACGGCATCGGCCCGGCCCGCGCCCTGCACGACGCCGGGTCGCCGCTGTCGCTGGGGTCCGACCAGCACGCGGTGATCGACCTGATCGAGGAGGCGCGGGCGCTCGAGAGCCACGAACGGCTCGGCTCGCGACGGCGCGGCCGGTTCACCCTGTCCGAGCTGCTGTCCGCGGCGACCAACCATGACAGCCTCGGCTGGCCGGACGCGGGCCGGCTGGCGGTCGGCGCGCGGGCGGACCTCGTCGCCGTGCGGACCGACAGCGTACGCACCGCGGGTACCGCCCCCGATCAGGTGCTGATGTCGGCGACCGCCGCCGACGTCGACACCGTGATCGTCGACGGGCGAATGACCGTCCAGGGTGGACAGCACCGACTCGGCGACATCGCCTCCCTGCTACGCGACGCGATCGAGCCCCTCTGGGAGGACCAGTGACCACCACGACCCTGATCAGCGGTATCGCCGAGCTGGTCACCAACGACGCGTCGGTCGACGGCGGCGATCACGCCGAGGGGCTGGGGCTGCTGCGGGACGCCGCCGTCGTCGTCGACGGCGACCACGTCGCGTGGGTCGGTCCGGCGTCGCGGGCGCCGGCCGCGGACCGCCGCCTCGACCTCGGCGGCCGGGCCGTCGTGCCGGGCTTCGTCGACAGCCACTCCCATCTGGTGTTCGCCGGGGACCGGGCGGCCGAGTTCGCCGCCCGCATGACGGGCGCCCGCTACGACGGCGGCGGCATCGCGAACTCGGTGCGCGCCACCCGCGCCGCCGGCGACGATGAGCTGCGGGCCCTGGTCGCCGGCCGGGTACGGGAGATGCGGGCGCAAGGCACGACGACCGTGGAGATCAAGAGCGGGTACGGGCTCACCGTCGACGATGAGCTGCGCAGCCTGCGCGTGGCGCGCACGGTCACGGCGGAGACCACGTTCCTCGGTGCCCACGTCGTGCCGGCCGAGTACGCCGACCGCCGTGGCGAGTACGTCGACCTCGTCTGCGGGGACATGCTCGCGGCGTGCCGGCCGTACGCCCGGTGGATCGACGTGTTCTGCGAGCCCCACAGCGCGCACGCGTTCACCGGGGAGGAGGCCCGGCAGATCCTGTCGGCCGGCCGCGACGCCGGTCTGGAGCTGCGGGTGCACGGCAACCAGCTCGGGTACGGCCCAGGCGTGCAGTTGGCGGTCGAGTTCGCGGCGGCGAGCGTCGACCACTGCACCTACCTGTCCGACGACGACATCGACGCACTGGCAGGGGCGGCTGAGATCACGGTGGCGACCCTGCTGCCGGGAGTGGAGTTCTGCACGCGATCGCCGTACCCCGACGGGCGCCGGCTGCTCGACGCGGGTGTCAGCGTCGCGCTGGCCAGCGACTGCAACCCCGGTACGTGCTACTCCTCGTCGATTCCCTTCGCCATCGCGCTCGCGGTGCGCGAGATGGGCCTGACACCGGCCGAGGCGTTGCTGGCGTCGACGCTCGGCGGCGCGAAGGCGCTGCGCCGTGGCGACATCGGCGTGGTCAAGGCCGGTTGTCGCGCGGACCTCACGGTGCTGGACGCTCCGTCGTACCTGCACCTGGCCTACCGGCCGGGGGTACCGATCGCGCGTGCGATCGACCTGCCGGGCGACGGCGCGCCCGCCACGGCAGGCTCGTCCGTCTGACCGTGGCCGCAGGAGTACGACGGTGCCGAGAGGCGGCGGGGCTGCGCGGCTGGCGCCTTCCCACGCCGTCCGTGGTTTCGACGGTGGCGGTTTCGCCGGGCAGTACCTGCTGTTCGCGGTGGTTCCCGTGCTTGCCTCGCGCGCGGGTGGATCGGCATGGTGACAGGCTCAAGTCCGGGGGCGCCGACGGATAACGCTCCGGGAGGACCAGCTGATTGCCCGCACAGCGGGGCCCGACCGTCAGCGCGATCGGGCCCCGCGCAGTTCAGTAGCGGTAGTTTCCGATCAGCGTTTGCAGTTCGGAACCCATTCGAGCCAGGTCGGCCGTGGCACGCTTGGCCTCGGCAATACCGTCGGCCGCGCTCTGGGCCGCCTGGGCGACCCCGGAGATGTTGGCGGCGATGTCGCCCGATCCGGTCGCGGCGTCGGTGACACTACGGTTCATCTCGTTGGTCGTCGCGGTCTGCTCCTCGACCGCGCTCGCGATGGTCGTCTGGAAATCGTTGATCTTCCCGATCACCTGGGTGATCTGCGCGATCGCCTCGACAGCCCCCTGGCTGTCGGTCTGGATCGCGGCGATCCGGCTGGCGATGTCCTCGGTGGCCTTGGCGGTCTCCTGGGCGAGGTCCTTGACCTCGCTGGCGACGACCGCGAAGCCCTTGCCGGCGTCCCCGGCGCGGGCGGCCTCGATGGTGGCGTTGAGGGCCAGCAGGTTCGTCTGCTCGGCAATCGAGGTGATGACCTTGATGACGTTGCCGATCTCCTGCGACGATTCGCCGAGCTTGGCGACGGTGTGGTTGGTCGACTCGGCGAGCCGGACGGCGTTGTCACCGACCCGGGCGGCCTCGTTGGCGTTCTCCGCGATCTCCCGGATCGACGCTCCCATCTCTTCGGACCCGGCGGCCACGATCTGTACATTTCGCGCCACCTGCTCGGCCGAGCCGCTGACGACAGCGGCCTGGCTGCTGGCCTGCTCGGCGCTCGTCGCAACCTGCTCGCTGGTCGCCGCCAGCTCCTGGGAGGCCGAGGCGAGCGCGTCGGCGTTGCCGGCCACCGCGCGGACCATGTCGAGTTTGCGCGCCAGCTCGTCGTTGAACGTCTCAGCCAGCGCGCGAAGCTCCTGGGTGCCGGTGGGGTCGAGTCGGAACGTCAGATCGTCATGATCGCGTGAGCGAAGCGCGCCGGTGTACCGGACGATGACGCGGCCGACCTTCGACTGCAGCAGGAACAGGACCCCGCCGATCGCCACCGGCAGCACCACGGTTAGCGCGATCAGCAGGTTCATGGACGTGCTCGTCGAACCGTCAGCGCTGGTGACCGCCTGCGCCGCACGGTCGTTCAGCATCTTCTGGAACTTGTCCATCGGAGCGGCGATGACCGCCTTATCGGCGGCGTACTTGGCGTCGAACATGATCGTTCGCGCGACCTCGAGCTTCCTGGCGGGGCTGAGCGCTTCGTCGGCGGCGTCGAGTTGGGTCTGCGCGATAGCCGGCGGCATGTTCGCTGGGGCCACGCCGGTGGTCTCCAGAACCAGCCGCTGGGACCGGGACTCGGTCTTCACCAGCGCGTCGGAGTTGGTCTTGGCCTGGTCGACGAGCGCGAGCTCATCCTGGGTGGCGTCGAGCTGCTCGAGCTGCGCGAGAGCCTTGTCCCGGGTCTTGGTGACGGTGATTTCGTTCCAGTAGTTGTCCAGGTGCGTGTGGTCCGTGGTGACCGCGTAGAGGCGCGCCTCGTCGGTCAGATAATCCGAGGCGTTCTGCAACTGGAGGCCAAGGGCCTTGAACTCGGCCTGGCGCACGTAGGCGCGCTTTTCGGCGTTGACGGCGGAGTTGACCAGTACGACGGCGACGACGAGCAGACCGGTGATCAGGACAAGTGTCCCCGCAGCGGCCTTGTTGATGGTTGACTGGCGTAACGCGCGGCTCTGGGTGGTGGACACGCCACGGACCTTTCTGGTGGTGTTCATACGCGCACTGAGCGGACATCTCGTCCTCGTCCTCGTCATCGGCTGCGGCCGGCAGAACTTAGGTGTTCGCCGCTAACCAGGTTTGCCGGAAGCCATGTCCGTCACTCGTCCGAGTTGAGGTAGGCCCATAAGCGAGGACCTCGTCAGGGTTCTGATCGAGTTTCCGCACCCCGATCACCCCGGCGAGGTCGTCGCCAGTAGGCGCCCCACGCACGTGTTCGCCGACATCGTCGCCCTGCCGCACGGCAGCCCTCGCACGGTCCGGCGGTGGATCACCGCCGATGGCGACGTGATCGGCTTCTCGAATCCCATGTGGATCCTGAAGGAACAACCCCGTAACGGCATCCCCACCGAGCGGCTGGGCAGTTTCGGCTCGGCCCGGTAGCAGTCTCGTACCCGTAGCTTGTCGGTTGGCCTGCGGGGTTTGTCGATGTGACCATGGTCGATCATGAGTGCAGCCCTTGCGTGAACATGGTTCGTGCGAAGAAGTCCGTGTCACGACAAGGGCTGCGGTGATCGTGGTGGCTGCAGTTGCCAGGGTCGGTGCGGACGGCGTCCGCTGTCGTGGCGGGCGTACGCGTCGAGGGCCCTGCCGAGATGTCGCTCGTCGAGGATGAGCATGCGGTTGGTGGCCTCGGGGCGGATGGTGAGCATGAACCGTTCGGCGTAGGCGTTGGCCCGCGGGCTGTGCGGCGGGATCGTGCAGACGGTGATGCCGGCGTCGGCGAGGGCCGGGGCGATCGGCGGCCGGCCGGCCCGGTCCAGCCGCGGCTTCGGGTTCTGCCGGCGCGCGGGACCGCGTCCTCGTGACGCAGGACCGAGATCTCCACGTCTTTGGTCGCGCTGGTGTGGGCGAGGAGAGCGAGCCGATCGGCGAGGTGGCAGACCACGAGGTGGAGCGGGCGCAGCGACGCGCGTCGTGATGCCGGACGGCACGACTGGGCGCCATCGTTTTCCCTGGTCACATAGTTGATGAGAGGTTGGAACCCCGCACGCCGCCACCCTCCACGGGGCAGCCGGGGTCATCGACGCAGGTGGCGACCGAGCGGGAACATGCATCGTGTGCATGTCATGGCATGAAAAACATGTGTTTGCTTGATGTGAGCGTGGCCACTTCAATGGTTCACTGAATGACTGACCCGAGGTGAACCGATGACCGATTCAGCCGCTCCCATCTCCGATCTCGACCTGTTCGACGACACGGTGCTCGTCGACCCGTACCCCTCGTACGCAGCACTGCGCGACCTTGGAGGCGTCGTCCGCCTCCCGGCCAACGACGTCTATGTGCTCACGAGGTATGACGTCATCCGCAACGCCCTGGGTGACTGGGAGAGCTTCTCCTCCGACGGCGCGATCGGGTTCAACCCGATGGTCAACGAGGCGCTCACGGGTACGTCCCTCGCCTCGGACCCGCCGGTCCACACGCAGCTGCGGGCGGCCCTGACCGCGAACCTGTCGCCGCGTGCGCTGCGCGGCCTGAAGGACAGCATCGACGCCAAGGCCGACGCCCTCGTCGCGGAACTGGTCACCAAGGGCTCGTTCGAGGCCATCGACGGGCTGGCCCGCGCCCTGCCGCTCGAGGTCGTCGCGGATCTCATCGGGTTCACCGGCCACGTCCGCGACAACATGCTGCGCTGGGGCCAGGCCGCGATGCAGGTCCTCGGACCGATGAACCAGCGCACGGCGGAGAGCTTCCCGATCGCCGGCGAGCTGTACCAGTGGTGCTCGACCGTCACCGCCGAGGACCTGGCGCCCGGCTCGGTCGGCCGGGGGATCTTCGAGGCCGAGGCGCGTGGCGACATCCCACCCGACACGGCGGGCCACATCATCCACCAGTACCTCGGTGCCGGCGTCGACACCACGATCGCCTCGATCGGCAACATCGTGGCCCTGTTCGCGGCCCACCCCGAGCAGCTCGCGCTGGTCCGGGAGAACCCGTCGCTGGTGCCCGCCGCGTTCAACGAGGTGCTCCGCTACTGGGCGCCGGTCCATGCCTGGGGCCGTCGTGCGACCCGGGACGTGGCGGTCGACGGTGTCCTGGTCCCGCAGGGCGCGAAGGTCGCGATCCTGTTCGGCGCCGGCAACCGGGACCCTCGCCACTACGAGAACCCCGACGCGTTCCTGGTCGAGCGCAACCCGATCGACCACCTCTCCTTCGGGTACGGCCCGCACGGCTGCGCCGGACAGGGGCTGGCCCGCCTCGAGGGGCACGCCGTCATCGACGCCCTGGCCCGCCGGGTCGACCGGCTCATCGTCGGCCCCGAGGTCCGCGTCCCCAGCAACATCACCCGCAGTATCGAACAGCTGCCCGTCGTGGAGGTGGTGCCGGCATGAAGATCGTCCTGGACCGACCGCGCTGCGAGGGACACGGGCTGTGCGAGGAGGCCGCGCCCGGCCTGATGCACCTCGACGACGACGGCGACCTGGTGCTCGACCGCGAGGAGCTCAGCGACGCCGACGCCGCGCTGGCCAACGCCGCTGTCCGGGTCTGCCCGGTCGCGGCCCTGCGCATCGTATGAGCACGCCGATCCAGCGGGTCGTCGTCGTCGGAAACGGCATCGCCGGCCTCACGGCTGCCGACACGCTCCGTGAGGCCGGCTTCGACGGCGAGCTCACCATCGTCGGCGACGAGACGCACGCGGCGTACAGCCGTCCGGCTCTGTCGAAGGCATTGCTGCTCGACGTCGACGACATGTCGTCCCACCAGCTTCCGCCGACCACCCACGGGGCGACCGAGCTGCTGGGCGTACGCGCGACCGGACTCGACGTCGACCGTCGACTCGTCACGCTCGACGACGGCGCGGCCCTTCCGTACGACCGCGTCGTCCTCGCCACCGGGTCCCGTGCGCGACGGTTGTCCGACCTTCCCGCGGAGTTCACTCTGCGCGGCCTCGACGATGCACGTGCCCTGCGCAAGCGGCTGGCTGGACGGCCGTCGGTCGTCGTGGTCGGCGGGGGCCCGCTCGGCATGGAGATCGCGTCGGGCTGCCTGACCGCGGGTTGTCAGGTCACCCTTGTCTCCCAAGGCGTGCCACTGATCCTGCAGCTGGGCCCGTACCTGGCCGAGGTCTTCGGCAAGGCAGCGCTGGAGCGCGGGCTCACCATCGTCGAGACCGGATCGGCGCGACTCGATCGGCGTGGCGGCGACGTACGTGTCGTACTCGACGACGGCGCCGTCCTCGAAGCCGAACTGGTGGTGACCGCCGTCGGCGACGTCCCGAACACGGAGTGGCTCGCGGACACCGGCCTGGCCAACCAGGGCGTCGTCGGCGTCGACTCCCGCGGACTGGTCCGGCCCGAGATCGCTGCCGTCGGCGACCTGGCGGCGTTCCCGGCGCCCTACGGCCTGCGACGCATCCCGCTGTGGAACAGTGCGATCGAGCAGGCGAAGGTGGCTGCGGCCGCCCTCGTTCGGGGGGACGACACGCCACCGCTTCAGTTCCAGCCGTACTTCTGGACCGAGCAGTTCGGGCTCAGTCTCAAGGCCGTCGGCTATCTCCCGCTGGACGGAGAGCCGACATACGTCGAGGGAGGGCCCGGCGGTCCGGCGCTGATGCGCTGGTCGCACGACGACGGCTCCGGTGCGGCTGTGGCGCTGAACTACCGGATCCCGATCCCGCGGCTGCGTCGCGTGAGCCGGGAAGCGGTGTAGGGTTTCGTCGCGATGAGCGACGACGGAGCGGGCACCACGGGTTCCGGGTTGTATCGATTGGCATCGGTCAATCTCAACCTGCTGGTGCCCCTCCTCGCGCTCCTGGAGGAGCGCTCGGTGACGAAGGCGGCTGAGCGCGTCGGTCTGACGCAGCCGGCGATGAGTCACGCGTTGGGTCGCATGCGGCGTCTCTTCGGCGACGACCTGCTCGTCCGGCAGGGGAGCGGTGTCACGCTGACCCCGCGCGCGCTTGAGCTGATCGGGCCGTTGCGGGCGACGCTCCAGCAGGCCGCGGACGTGGTCAATTTCCCGGGCTTCGATCCGGCGACGGATCGTCGTGTCATCACCATCGCGATGACCACCAGCACGGCCTTCGTCCTCGGGGCGCGGCTGGTTCGACTCGTGACGGAACGAGCCCCGAACGCGACCCTCCGCGTGCGTACCATCACCGTGCCGACCGAGACCACGTTCACGGAGCACGGTGTCGACGTCGTGCTGGTCTCCGAGGCGTTCACGTCGCCGTACCCGCGGGAGCGCCTGTACGACGACCGCATCGTGGTGGTGGCCTCGACGGACACACCACCGGAAGCAAGCGCACTCGACCTGCTGACCACGCAGCCGCACATCGTCGTCGATACCGAGCGGCGGGTCTTCCCGTACTCGGTGCTCGACGACAACGGGGTCACCTACCGCGTCGGCCAGCTGATCTCCGACTTCCTGCTCGTCCCGTACCTGGTCGGACGTGCCGGTGGGGTCGGCCTCCTTCGCTACCGGGTTGCCGCGCAGATGCGCACGCTCGTCGACCTGCGGATCGAGGAGTTCCCGTTCCACCTCCCGGGGCTGGGCATCGACATGGTGTGGAACCCGCATCTGGGCGACCACTACTTCATCTCCTGGCTGCGCCAGCTCCTGTTCGACGCAGCAAGGCATTGACGCGCATCGGCGCAAGCTCGCGAAGGTCCGAGTGGGGTACGGGTCCGCCCACGCGCTGATGACCCGTGCGGCGCCGACGATGCGGCAGCGCCTGACCTAGACGCTGCAACGCCGCTGGGAATCCGTGCGGCCGACGCCGACCGAGCGGGTGCACTGGCGCAGCGGGTTCGAGACATACGGCGCGACCCGATCGAGCGCGACGGAGCGGTCGAGGTCGATGAGAAGTCTTCAGCGGGGGTCGGAGCAGGTCGGTTCCCTCGTACCCGTAAATTCCTCCCGACGAAAAGGGGGAGATGTCATGGCAGTGATCTATCTCGTCCGACATGGGCAAGCGTCGTTCGGTGCTGCGGACTACGACGCCCTCAGTGAACTCGGGCGCCAGCAGGCCCGGCTCGCCGGACAGGAGCTCGCCGGGCGGGTGCGCAAGCCGTTGCGCGTGTCCGGGACGCTGCGTCGGCAGAAAGACACCGCCACCCTGCTCGGGCCGCCGGGTGCCGTCCACGACGTCATCGAGGATTCGCGGTGGAACGAATACGACCATCTCCAGCTCATCGGCCGGTACGCCGAGGCCGCCGATTTTGGTGGCGCGGATTCTCGGGGCACCGACCCTGGGATTGTCCGCGACAGTCGCGCATTCCAGACGCACCTCGACAGTGCTCTTGGGCGATGGATCGAGCAGGGCCCCGGCGGAGGGTGGGACTCCTTCGTCAGTGGCGCGGTGGAGGCTCTGCACGCCCTTCCCGATCGTCTCGTACCCGGTCAGGATGCTGTCGTGGTGACCTCCGGCGGCGTGATCGCGGCTGCCGTGGGCTCGCTCCTGGCTGCCCCGGCGCCCGGCATCGTCGCTCTCAACCGCGTCATGGTGAACGCGTCCATCACCGCCGTGCTCGCGGGCTCCTCGGGGCTGAACCTGCTGTCCTTCAACGAGCACGCCCATCTCGGGGCGGCCCGAACCTACCGCTGATGCGCAGTGGAGAGCGATTCGCGGTGGGCGGTACCCTCCGTCCGCTCGGAGGTTGGCGTCTCCGTTCAGGGGGGCGGTTGATGGAGCCGTCCCCCGATCACCGTCGATCGGACGAGCTCGGATCGTGGGTCCGTCAGGGCCTCTGCCAGCGGAACGTGCAGCAGGCACAGGTCGGCACGGACTCCGGGGCGGACCTGCCTTACGCAACCGCCTGGGTCACGCGGGAAGGACAAATAACCGGCGAGGGCGGTAGCCGTCGTGACCGACTCCTCCGCGCCGATCACCCGTCCCCGCATGCTGGTCCGCTGACCGGCCGTCCGTATCACCGTCCACGGGTCGAGTTCGCCGTACGGGGCGTCACTGGAGGCCGCGACCCGCACACCGGACGTGACCAGCGAACGGTACGGATAGAGGAACGGTTGCTCGGCGATGTCGACCTCGCGCAGGTAGCCGTCGCCGCGGGTGCGCAGGAAGTCCGGTTGCGTGACGACGGCGACCCCGAGGTCGGCGATCCAGGGTGCGAGGCCCGGTGGAACGACGGAGGCGTGCTCGATCCGGTCACCAGGGATGGTGCCGACGTCCTCGAGTACCGCAAGGGTCAGGGTCAGTGACTCGCTGGTCACGCAGTGCACCGCAACCGCTCGTCCGGTCCGGTGGATCTCGGCGACCGCGCCGCGCAGTTGGTCGAAGGTGGGGAGGGCGTGGTCGCGCAGAAGCAGCTTGCGTGGACCAGCCGTGAGCCCGGTCGGGAGTACGGTGCCGGTGGGCGCACCCAGCAGCGTGATGGGTTGTGGGAGGTCGCCTCCGGCGTGCGCCGCTGCGAGCAGTGCTACCGCTTCCGTGTCCAGGTCGGGCGTGGCATCGGTGACGCTCGTGATGCCATGGTCCGCGAGCTCCCGACCGAGCCGGGTCAGGTCGAGGTCCGGCGGCGGCATGGCAGGCCGCAGACGCGCGTCGTACCTCCAGAGCCGCCCGGTCGGCTCACCACGCGCATCTCGTTCGACGTCGGCGGAGTCGTCGAGCACATGCGACACCAGTGCGAGCGCCGACGAGTTCAGCATCCAGAGCGCGCCGCCGCGGTGCTGGATGCGCACCGGGCGGTCGGGCATGAGCTCATCGAGAGCATGCCGGTCGAGGTCTCCCGCTACGGACTCGTGATAGCCAACGCCCCGCACCCACGGTCGGTTGACTGCCCGCAGGGCAGCGGCGAGGCCGGACCTGTCGCGGACGGTGGGGCCGCAGTCCACGGAGTCGTGCGCGGCCGCGAGCGCGAGAAGGTGCACGTGGTGGTCGTGCAGCCCGGGTAGCAGGACACCGCCATGGCCTTCGACGACCGTGACGGGTTCCTCGTCGCCGGACCGCTGGTCAGCTCCGACATTGACGACACGGGTTCCCTTCACCAGGACGTCGACCCGGTTGCCGTCGACCTCCACGTCGCGGAAGAGGAGGTTCATCGCAGCCAGGCCTCGTTGTCGGCCCCGAGCCCGGGGCCGCGGCCGTGCGGAGCGCGTGCCGCCGGCCCGGCGACCAGGTGCCGGCCGGAGACGGACTCCACCCACCAGGCGCCGTCGTCGCGCCACACGGTGTGTGGCTCAGGGGGACCGGTGACGGCCTCCCGCGCGACGTCGAGCATCGAGACGTCGACCAGGACCGCGTTGTCGGCGAGCAGCGCCTCGGACGCCGCAGCCGCTGCGGCGACACCGGTGAGCGGGTCGGCGAGGGCGTCGCCGGCGGGGAGCAGGTCGCGGCCTTGCTGGATGGCCAGACCGGCGGCGACCGCGACGTCGTCGCCGAACCCGACAGCCTCGGAGTCACGTCCCCGTGCGGTGATGGAGAGCCAACTGGTGCCACTGGCGACGAGATCCTCGGCAATGATGCCGAGACGCCGCAGCGCACGGGCCCGGGAGCCTTCCAGCACCAGGTCCGCCCGCTGCATCAGCCCCACGAGTCGGTCACGGTCGTGCGGATCGGTGAAGTCGACCGCGACCGAGCTGTGGCCGCCGTGCAGCAGGTCGAAGAACCGGGACGGGCCGCGCCGGGTGCCGTCCGGGCGCTGCCAGCTCTCGACCTTGACGACGACACAACCGGTCAGTCCGAGCAGGTGCGCGCACAGCGGGCCGGCCCATAGCGAGGTGAGATCCACAATGAGCGGGCGCTCCGCCGGTTGGTGTCGTCCGCCCTGCTCGACGAGCACTCCGGGTCGGGTGCCGGTTTCCGGCGGCCACGCGGCGCAGGGCAGGTCGAGCAGCCGGGCCCGGGCCACCGCCTCCGCGGTGGTGATGCCGGCGGCCCAGGCTTCGATCGCCTCCCAGGCGGAGTCCACGGTCTCGTGTTCGACCAGGGCAGGCACCAACACCACGTCATCGTCGCGGGCAAGCGACAGGCCGAACCATCCGTCCGTGGTGGGGACAGCGCGGAACGCGGCACCGCACGACCACGGTCCGCGACGCGAGAATCCGGCGATCGCCGCGCGCTCGCCCAGTAGTTCGCACCCCGGCAGCGCCGGTGGCCAGCCGGTACGGACGACGGCGTTCCGGCGGACCTGTTCCAGATGATTCAGCAGCGTGGTTGCCGGCCGGCCCGGAGCGACGAGCGGGGGTCCGTCGGCGCGCCCGGTCAGCGCCATGGCCCCGCAGCGCGCCCAGTCCGCCACCGGATCGGGTTCAGGCACGGCCGTCCACCAGACCCCACCGCAGCGCCGTCGGTACGTCGACTCGCCGGTTGGTCAACGCCAGGTAGGCGGTCCGCCAGCGTCCGATCCTGCGCGTGATGCTCACGGTTCCACCGGCGCCGGGAATCAGCCCCATCCGCAACTCGGGCAGCTGGAAATAGGCGTCGTCCCGGGCTACCACGGACCCGGCGAATGAAGGAATTTCGACGCCAGCGCCGATACAGGCGCCGTGCACGACAAAACGAACGCGGTCCCGCAACCGGTGTACGGCGTGCCCGGCGCTGTGGTGTAGGCGCACGAGATGCGCCGCCGGCACGTTCGGCGTGGTGCCGAACTCGTCCAGGTCGCCCCCGCTGCAAAACGACCGTCCCGCCCCGGAAACAACGACCTCCCGGACAGCGGGATCGTGCCGTGCGATGTCGAGTCCTCGGAGTAGCCCGTCACGAACGGCGTGGCCGAACGCGTTGTGCCGATCCGGGCGGTTCAGCGTGATCGTCAGGGTGTCCCCGGACCGCTCGAGCAAGACCGGCTCGTCACCACCCACGATGTCGCCTCGCGGGGTGCCGGTGCGCCAGGCGGTGAACTCCGGCCCGGCCAGCAGCATCGAGTAGGCGAGCGATTCCAGCAGCAGACCATCGGCGACGGAGCACGTTGTGCTGACGTCGAGCAGTCCGGCGAGAGTCACGGCGGCGTACGGCGCGGCGCCGACCGTCCCCGCGATGCTGTCCAGGTCCGCGGCGTCCCCCGCGCAGTACAGGCCCGGGCCGGCCGGGGCGAGTGTGCAGGTCAGTCGCTCGAGCAGAGGTGCGGCGGCGGCCGGGAGCGCCGAGGTTGCCACGCCTACCAGGACGGGGTTGCGTCCGCCCTCGAGCACTGCGGCGGCGGCCTGCGCAGCGCGCCAGTCGGCGCTGTCGAGGTCCACCACGACCAGCGGGCGGACCGGGAACCCTCGGTCGTCGAGATCGAGCGCCCCGCCACGCTCGGCGATCTGCCGGAGGCTGACCACCTCCACGCGCGCCTCCTCACCCGCCTGTCCACCGGTGAACGAGAAAGCCGCCATCGTGGATGCGATGTCGGTCATGCTCAATTCTCCGGACACTGCCACCCGACGCAACGTCGAATTGAGCATGCTACAGACGGCCAGGAAGGCCTGTCGAGGAAGTCGAGGCCCTGCGCGACGAGTGCGAGTCGGCGTGCCCGACCGGCAGATCGACGGCAGTGGTGGCTGCCTCCGGTCAGCGCAGGCACCGCCGACATGACCCTGGTGACAGGCCGGCTGACCGCCACGGTGCTCCCGGTCGTCCTGCCTGCCGCGTCGGCGGCGGGGTGAGGTCGTGTGACGCATTCGTCATCCCGAAAATAGTTGGAAGTCCTAGTATCTGCGGAGGGGCAGGTCAGTGAAGAGGTGGAGATGAACCAGGACAGGATCGTGCTGCTGGGCGGCGCGCGGACGCCGGTCGGCAGCTTCGGCGGCGCCTTCAAAGATGTCCCCGCGCATGAACTGGGGGCGACGGCGGCCCGGGCCGCGCTGGAGCGCGCGAACGTCGCGCCGGCGGAGATCGACGAGGTGGTGATGGGCTGCATCGGCCAGGTCGGCCCGGACGGGTACAACGCCCGCCGTGTCGCGATCGCGGCCGGGCTGCCCAAGACCACGCCGGCGTACACGGTGAACCGGCTCTGCGGGTCCGGGCTGCAGGCGATCTGGTCCGCGGCCATGCAGATGCGCTGGGGTGGAGCGGACTTCGCGCTGGCCGGTGGGGATGAGTCGATGAGCCGGATGCCGTTCTACGACTTCGGCGCCCGGTCGGGCTACAAGCTGGGGGACCGGACCCTGGTGGACGGCACCGTGATGATGCTGACCGATCCGTTCCACGGCATCCACATGGGCGTGACCGCTGAGAACGTGGCCCGGACGTACGACGTGTCCCGGCAGGCGCAGGACGAGTTCGCGCTGCTGTCCCAGCAGCGGGCCGCCTCGGACGCGGCGCGGGCGGCGTTCGCCGAGGAGATCACCTCGGTGGAGGTGGGTGGTCGTCGACCGTACGTGGTCGACGAGGACGAGCACCCCAGGCCGGAGACGACGCTGGAGGCGCTGGCGAAACTGCGGCCGGCGTTCGAGAAGGACGGCACCGTCACGGCCGGGAACGCGTCGGGCATCAACGACGGCGGTGCGGCGGTGGTGCTGGCGCGGGAGTCCGTCGCGGCCGAGCGAGGGCTGACCGGTCTGGTCACTCTCGAGGCGGTGGCCACCGCGGCGATGGAGCCCGAGCTGATGGGTTACGCCCCGGTGGCGGCGTTGCGGAAGCTGTTCGCCCAGACCGGGACCACGCCGGGTGACATCGACACGATCGAGCTGAACGAGGCGTTCGCCGCCCAGGCTGTGGCGGTGATCCGGGACGCCGGGCTGGACCCGGACAAGACCAACCCGTACGGCGGTGCCATCGCGCTCGGCCACCCGGTTGGCGCCACCGGCGCCATCCTCTCCTTGCGGGTGGCCAAGGACCTGGTCCGTCGCGATCTCGAGCTCGGCGTGGTCTCCATGTGCATCGGCGGCGGGCAGGCCCTCGCCGCACTCTTCCGGCGGATCTCGTGATGACGCCGGGCGTGCTGTTCGAGGCCACCGACGGGGTTGGCCGGATCACCCTGAACCGGCCCGAGGCGTCCAACGCGATCGACCTTGCCACTGCGCGGTCGTTCGGAGCGGCGGTGACCGCCGCGGCCGCAGACGGGGTGAAGACGATCCTCCTCACCGGCTCGGGGAAGCGGTTCTGCGCCGGTGGGGACGTCCGCTCGTTCCTGCAAGCGGCGGAGCCGTCGGCATACCTTCATGAACTCGCGACCGTCCTCGAGTTCGAGCTGCGGCGGCTGGCGGAGCTGCCCAAGCCGGTCGTCGCCGGTGTCCACGGCGCCGTCGCAGGCGCCGGCCTGGCCTTCGTGCTGAACTCCGACATCGTGGTGGCCGGTCGCTCGACGAAGTTTCTGATGGCCTACGCCGGCATCGGCCTCACGCCCGACTGCGGTGTCTCCTACCTGCTGCCCCGCGTCATCGGCACCCAGCGGGCACTGGACCTGGCCCTCACGGGCCGCGTGCTCACGGCCGAGGAGGCCCTGGCCTGGGGACTGGTCACCGAGGTCGTCGACGAGCACCTGGTGCACGAACGAACCGCCGAGATCGCCAGCAGACTCGCGGACGGACCGGCCAACGCGTTGGGGCAGGCCAAGCGGTTGATCCGGTCGTCCTACGAGGTGGCACGTGAGCGCAGCGCCGAGGACGAGGCGAAGACCATTGCGGCTGCGGTCGAAACCAAGGAAGCGCAGCGACTGGTGGAGCAGTTCATCGGCAAGTGAGGATGACGGCGACCCGGTTGCGCGGTCACGGGCCGTCTCCGCCTCGACGAACGCGGATGTGCTCGTCGGATCTGGTCGGCTGCCTGGCGCGGAAGGCTGCGCTATTTCCGGCGGGCCATGCTTTGGTGCAGGGTCCTGTTCTCCGTTCGCAGCAGCGGTGACTCCTCCACTCACTGCCGCTGATCACTACGGTGGGTCGGGTCCTCTCCATTGATGGACGCACTCCATCCGGGTCAGGGTCAGAGTTTGGCCGCGATCGCGTCATGGTCGGCCTGGCTGCGTCGAGGCAGATCGTTGCATGTGGGCGGCTACCGACGCGGTAGGCCCGTTGGTGCTTTCGCGGCTTCCGCGCTGTCAAGGGCTGTGCGGGTTGTTGACGTGGACGCGAGGTCGGTCGTGGGGCTGATGACCGCTCGGTGATTGGTCGAGCGCCGAGCAGACGCCGCCGGCCGGTGTGCTCGGCGCGATCAGCGACGGAGCGTCACTCCGCCCGATTGGCGCGCCGTCACCCGGAGGCCGCCCACTCCACGGCGGGGGAGCCGTCGGGTCCCCATGCCCCGCTCTGTGCGACGTGCTGGTCATTGCCGCACGATCGCGGTCTCCATCGTCGCGTGCAACACGTTCACCGTCTGCCAGTCACGCAGGGTGATGGGGGTCCGACCTGTCAACGTCGGTTCGGCAAATTCGTCATGACAAATATTCCTCATAAGTATTGACTCCCGGTGTGGTGACAGACACACTTTCGGGGGGACGGCACGCTCCGTTCAGTGACCGGCACGCACCAGTGCGAGCGGTCTCAGGAGCGCACTTCGAACGAACAACATCAGAGATGGAGTGTGCTGATGGATGTGGTCCGCATGGCGATTCTGGGCTTGGGCCTCGGAGGTGCCTACGCTCTGCTCGCGCTGGGGGTCGTCGCCATCTACCGCGGAACTGGAGTGCCGAACTTCAGTCAGGGCGCCGTGGGTATGTTCTCCGCCTACGTCTTCTTTGGACTCCGCGACAAGCAAGAGTGGCCGCCGGTCCTGGCGGCTGTCGTCACCCTGTTGGCAGCAGCCGTAGCCGGCTGGGTGTTCTACCGGCTCGTCATGCGTCAGCTCCGCAGTGCGCCGATTCTCGCCCGCATCACCGCGACGATCGGCCTTCTCCTGTTGTTGCGTGGCTTGGCAATGAGCGTCTTCGAGGTCGCCACCACGACTCCGGATCACGTGCTCCCTCATCGCACCCTTCATCTCGGCGGTGTTGCCGTACCGGAGGACCGGCTCATCATTGCTGGTCTGGCCATCGCGCTCGGTGTCGCACTCAGCGTCCTCTCCGTGCGCACGCGGCTGGGTCTGGCGGTGCGGGCTGTCGCCGACTCCGAGAAGGGAGCACAGCTGGTCGGGCTCTCGCCGAGCCTGCTCGGTGCGGTCACCTGGGGCGTCGGGTTCGCACTCGCCGCGCTGGCCGGCATCCTCCTGAGCCCCGTCGCCGGTCTTGACGCCGATGCCCTGACCCTCTTGATCGTGCCGGTGTTCGGAGCGGCGCTGCTGGCTCGGTTCAACTCGTTCCTGCTCGCCGTCGCAGGCGGCCTCGGGATCGGGATGATGCAGGCGATCCTGGAGCTCTTCCAGGGCTCCAGCCATTGGTACACCGAACTGTGGGCTGGAGTCGGTCGCACGAAGGCGTTTCCGGCCCTGATCGTCATCCTTCTCATCGTCTTCTCGGGACGGCTCCTGCCTTCCCGCGGTGACGCCGCCACCGGCCGCCTGCCGATCTGTCCGATGCCGCGGTACCGGCGTTCCGGCCCCCTCGTCGCCCTCCTCGTCGGCTCCGTGCTGATCATGACGCTCGCGACCCCGTGGCTCTCGGCTGCTGTCGTGACCATGGGCGGCGTGATGATCGGGCTCTCGGTCGTCCTGATCACAGGCTTCCTGGGTCAGGTCTCCCTCGCGCAGTTCGCGTCCGCCGGTATCGGCGGCCTGGTCGCCGCCAGGCTGTCCGCCGAGCTACCGCTACCGGTGGTGATGATCGTGTCGGCGCTCGTCGCCGCGGTCATCGGTGTCCTGCTGGGTCTGCCGTCGGTCCGGGTGCGCGGTCAAAACCTTGCTCTCGTCACGCTGAGCGCGACCTACATCTGCCAAACGGTGATCTTCGAGGATCCCCGGATCGTCGGCAGTCGATTCGGGTTCCCCTTGGTCAGGGCGCCGGAGCTGCTGGGTTCACCGTTGAGCCCGCGGGCCTTCGCCTTCCTCGTGCTGGTGGTCGTCATCGCGACAGGGGCCTTGGTCGCCGCTCTGCGCGCGTCGAGCTTCGGGCGCCGCGCTCTGGCGGTCCGTGAGAACGAGGCCGCCGCCATCGCCGCCGGTACCAACGTCACCCACTACAAGCTGGCGGGCTTTGCGCTGTCGTCAGCAATCGCAGGGCTGGCTGGCTGCCTGCTGTCTTACCACGCGTTGGTCTTCGCGCCGAGCGGGTTCGGCACCTTCGGATCGCTCAACATCGTCATCATGGGCTACATCGGGGGCATCGCCATGATCGGTGGCGCGGTGTTCGCCGGTATCGGGGCCAGCGGTGGGTTGTTCGCACAGTTCCTGGCTGTCAACGGGTGGTCCTCGGCGCAGGATCTCATCGGCGGTCTGGCATTGCTGATCGCAATTCAGTTGCACTCGAACGGCATCGCTTCGCTCGGACATGAGATACGACAGCGGCGCCAAAAGAAAGCACTACGCGGAGTGGCTGGCACATCAACCACCACGACCCACGGTTCCATGAACGCAGATCGAGCGGACGTTTCTCTGGAAGGGCTTGCAAGATAATCATGAGGAAGTTACGTACGAGCTCTGTGCTCGCAGCAGTCGCCACCCTGTCTCTCGGTCTCGTGGCCGGGTGCGGCGGCACCAGCAAGGCCGGTTCGAGTGATCCGATCGTACTCGGCTCACTGCTCACCATTTCCAACCCTGCCTGGCAGAACGCCGACGTCGCGGCGACGAACGCGGCGTGGGAGAAGTACATCAACCAGGAGCTCGGCGGCATCGGGGGCCGGAAGGTCAGCATCGTCAACTGTGATGACAAGGGAGACGGCGCTACCGCTACCCAGTGCGCGTCGAACCTGCTCGCAAAGAACATCGTCGCCTTCGTCAACAACGCATCGCTGACCTTCGGCCAGGTGGTGCTCCCGCAGACCGCTGCCGCCAAGGTGGCCAGCATCGGCGGGAACCCCATCACGCAGCAGGAGTACGAGAGCCCGTACGTGTTCCCCACGACTCCCGGTGCGTCCGGCTCCTACCCCGCGCTGGCTGTCTACTTCCGCTCGACCGGAGCCAAGAAGCTGGCGCTGGTCCTGCCGGACACCGCGTCGGGGAACGGCGTCGGTACGATGCTCACCAAGCTGTGGACGCAGCTGGGCGGCGAGTCGGCGCAGACCTTCCCGTTCGACTCCACCTCGCCTGACTTCACCCCGCTGCTGTCGCGGGTCGCCGCCAGCAAGCCGGACGTCGTCATCGAAGGCGCGTCGGGTGGCACGGCTGCCCGCATGTTCAAGGACATGCAGACCGCCGGGATCGACGTTCCGGTCGGTGGCACCGCCGCCGCGGCGATCAAGTCTGTCTTCCAGAGTGCCGGGCCGGCGGCTGACGGCAAGTACTTCTCCTTCGCCTGCAAGCCCGACTCCGTCGACGGAGTCGACACGAAGCTGTACCACCACGTGATGGAGACCTACGCGCCGAAGCAGGAATTGTCCAACCAAACCTGCATGGCGGCCTCCTCCCTGGAGTACATGGTCAAGGTCCTCAAGGGTGTTCAAGGGCCGATCACGAAGGAGTCGGTGCTCGCCGAACTGAACAAGAAGGAGGCCTGGAACGGCTTCCTCTCGCACGCGATGTCGAAGGACTATGTGGCCGCAGGCTCGCCCTCGGTGCTGAATCCCTGGCAGACCGTGTCTCAGTACAAGGGCGGCACGTTCACTCCCGTCAGCGTGGACAAGTCCGGCCCGCTGGCCGACTACATCGATGTCACCGACGGCATCGCCTGGTTCCGGGGCACGCTCGCCAGCACCAAGTGACGCCACACGAAAGGGAGGCGACGATGCCGATCCTCGAGCTCAACGACGTGAGCGTGCGGTACGGAGGGGTTCATGCCCTCAACGGCGTCACGTTCTCGGTCGAGGAGGGGAGCATCACCGGACTGATCGGTCCGAACGGCGCGGGTAAGACCACGTTGATCGACACGCTGACCGGGATGACCCGCTACACCGGGCACATCCGCTACGGCGGCCACGTCATCGACACATGGCCTGCCTACAAACGGAGCAGGAACGGTCTCGTGAGAACTTTCCAGTCCGTGGAGCTCTTCCACGACTTGACGATCCGCGAGAACCTTCTTGTCTACGCCGCTCCGCATGGACTGCGTCAGCTCGGCCAGCGGCTGCGGCGCTCGTCGGAGATGGAGACGAAGATCCTGGAGGCGTTGAGCCTCTTCGGCGTGGAGTGGGCGATCGACCGGTTTCCCGACGATCTCCCACATGGGACACAGCGTGTGATCTCCATAGCCCGTGCCCTGGTCTCGGATCCACGGGTGCTTCTCCTCGACGAACCAGCGGCCGGACTCGAGGTAGGAGAGACCCGACAGCTTGCCGAGCACCTTCGGGGTTTGGTCGATCAACGAGGAGTGACGATCCTGTTGATCGACCATGACATGGACCTCGTGCTCGGCCACTGCGACGAGGTGCACGTTCTCAGCTTCGGGCAGTGGCTGGCGGGTGGACCTCCGTCCGTGATCCGCGAGCATCCGGAAGTCCTTCGGGCCTACCTCGGTACCCCGGCGGAGCAGCTTGTCGGGGAAGGCGGTGCGAGCTCATGACGAACGAATCATTGACGATCTCGAAGCTGCGTGCGGGCTACGGCGGCGTCACCGTGCTGCATGACATCGACATCGAGGTGAAGCCCGGTGAGGTCGTGGCGCTCGTCGGGCCCAACGGTGGAGGCAAGTCCACGACGCTGCTCGCATGCTCTGGTCTGGTCAAAGTCGAATCAGGAGAGATCAAGCTCGGCGATCGGAACATCCAGAACCTCGCGCCCAACCAGATCGTCAAGGCTGGGGTGGTTCAGGTGCCCGAGGATCGTTCCTTGTTCTACAGCCTGACGGTGGAGGAGAACCTTCGGGTGGCTTCCGGCAGCCCGTCCTTCGACGCCTTCGAGTTGTTCCCGGAGCTCAAGCCGCTGCGGCGGCGACGGTCCGCCCTGCTCTCGGGCGGCGAGCAACAGATGCTCTGCCTCGCCAGGGCACTGTACTGCGAGCCCCGGGTACTGCTGGTGGATGAGATGTCACTTGGTCTCGCACCACTCATCGTGGAGCGGCTGTTCGAGGCCCTGCGTGATTTCGCCACCCGACTGAATATCGGCGTGCTCGTCGTCGAGCAACACGTTCATCTGGCGCTGAAGCATGTCGAGCGTGGGTACGTCCTCTCCGCGGGGCGTATCACCGCGGAGGGGAGCGCCGCCGAGTTGGAGGCTCGCTGGCCCGAGATCGAAGCCTCCTATCTCGGCGTCGCGGCGTGACGTCGTCTCCCGGGTGAGCGTCGATCCGACGCGTGCGGTCGTCGGGCGGTGCCTCAGGTGCCGACCGTGGTCTCTGCTATCCCGGTCGGCCTGCTGGGATGGGCGTTCAGGCCGTCTCACCCGGGCGCGAGCTGACCGCGTCCGGGCTGAGCGTGAGCGACGGAGTGAATCATCATGAGGAATATTGACATGCTGGCGATTCGGCTGACACACTGACACCGCCACGTGGCCACGGTCACAAGGCTGAAAGTCGCGACTCACGCCGCAACGCCTCGCGTCCGCAGGTGACGCGTTCCGATTCGCGAGTGGCCTTTCCGGCAGTCGTGCAGAGCGAACTTTCGCCGGGTCGTTCGTCCGTTCGGCGGGCGGCCCGGCGGGTTCCGCGCGACGGGTTCGACGGTTGGGTGGCATTTCACTGGACAGCAACCCGAACGGCGCTGCGGCCTGATCAGTTTGGCAGCCGAAACGAGAGGGCGAGACCACGATGACAGTCGTCGAGGCAACCGGATCCAGGACGTTCGACGGAGCGACGGTGAGCACGGCCGCGCACGCGTTCCTCACCGCCGGCGTCATCGGGCACATCATCGACGGTCAGTCGGTCCTGTCTGCCTCGGGGGCCACGCGCGACATCCTCAATCCGTCGACCGGCTCGCGCATCGGGTCGGTGGCCGCCGGCGGCGCCGAGGACCTCGACCGTGCGGTGCGAGCGGCGCGCGCCGCCTTCGCGGACGGTCGCTGGTCTCGGCTGGTGCCCCGGGAGCGGGAGCGCCGGCTGCGCCGGCTCGGTGAGTTGGTCGAGGAGCATGCCTCGGTGATCGGCGACCTTGACTCGCTCGACGCGGGGATCCTGCGCCGCTATGCGGACTACATCGCTCAGTACTCCGCGGCCGCCCTGCACTACTTCGCCGGTTGGCCCACCAAGATGGCCGGTCGGATGCCTCCCGTGGGCCCGGACTTCGTGGTCCAGGAGCGCGTCGAGCCGGTCGGTGTCATTGGGGTGATCAAGCCCTGGAACGGCCCGGCCGCGATCTTCGCTCAGGTCGCCCCCGCGTTGGCCGCAGGCAACTCGGTGGTTCTCAAGCCCGCCGAGCACACTCCGCTCAGCGCCGCGTACATGGCGAACCTGGCGCTCGAGGCCGGGATTCCGCCGGGTGTGTTCAACGTCGTCCACGGTGACGCGGTGGTCGGTATCGCGATGGTGGAGCATCCCGGCATCAACCGGCTGTCGTTCACCGGTTCGGTCGCCACCGGTCGGGCGCTGGCCGCCGTGGCCGCCAAGACGTTCAAGAAGGTAAACCTGGAACTCGGTGGAAAGAGTCCGGTCCTGGTCTTCTCGGACGCCGACATCCCCGCAGCCGTCCGGGCGGCCACCGGCACGGTCTGGAACAACTCCGGTCAGGTCTGCACCGCCGGCACCAGGACCTTCGTCCAGCGCAGCATCTATCAGGAGTTCGTCGACGAGGCCGTGCGGCTCTCCGAGAACCTCCGCGTCGGCCACGCCTTCGATGGCTCCACGGATCTCGGCCCGCTCATCACGCCGGCGCAGCTGGCCAAGGTCAGGGCCTACATCGAGCAGGGCACGGCGGAGGGTGCCACTCTCCGCCTGGAGGGGTCCTCGGCAGGCCCGGCGGGGGGTAACTACCAGGGGCCAGTGATCTTCGCGGACGTCCGCAATGACATGACGATCGCCCGCGAGGAGATCTTCGGCCCGGTGATGTCGATCATTCCTTTCGAGGACGAGCAGGAGGCGTACGCGCTCGCGAACGACTCCGAGTTCGGTCTTGCCGCCGGGGTCTTCACCACCGACATCGCGCGCGCCAACCGGGCCGCGGACGCCTTGGACGTCGGCACGGTCTGGATCAACTGCTACCAGGTGACCGACGCCGCGGTGTCCTACGGCGGTGCGAAGCACTCCGGCTACGGCCGGAGCCTCGGCTCGCCGGCGCTCGAGGAGTACACGCGACGCAAGAGCGTGTGGTCCCGCAACTACTGACTGGAGAGGAAGTTCGCATGCTCGCACGGTTCGAGGGCCGGGTCGTCCTGGTCATCGGGGGAGGCTCCGGCATGGGGCGCGCTGCGGCCAGGCGGATGGCCGCAGAAGGCGGAACGGTCTGGGTGGGGGACCTGAACCGGGCCAGCGCCGAGAAGGTCGCCACCGAGATCGAGGAGGCCGGCGGCAAGGCCGTCGGGGTCGGGATCGACGCGGCGGACGTCGACGCGCTGCGGGCGCTCTACGCGCGGATCGATGCCGAGCACGGTGTGCTGCACGCCGTGCATTACCAGGTCGGCATCCCGGGCCCCAGCGGACTGGAGATGGGAGAGGAGGACTGGCAGCGGGTCATGGACGTCAACATGAAGTCGGCCTACTACTCCGCCACGCTCGCCTTCGACCTCCTCGAGAAGGCGAACGGTGCGGGCAGCCTGACGCTGACCAGCACCGCGGCCGCGATCATCGGCTCACCCCGGAGCCCGATCTACTCGATGACCAAGGGGGCGCTGCCTCCACTCGCACGCTCGCTGGCCCTGCTCGGCGGCAAGCGCGGGATCCGCGTGAACGTCGTCGCGCCGGGCATGGTCGAGACTCCGATGCTGTCCAGTTTCTTCCCGGGCTCCGAGGACAGGGACCCGGCCGAGCTGATGGCGAACTTCCGGAACACCGTGCCGCTCGGTCGTGGTGCCCAGCCGGAGGAGATCGGCAATGTGATCGCCTTCCTGAACAGCGACGACGCCAGCTATGTCACGGGGGTCACCATCCCCGTCGACGGGGGCGCCACCGTCGCGTGACGGAGGTGGGAGCGATCGTACGGCTCCGTACGGAGGTGGGGGCGATCGTCGGCTCCGTACGGAGCTGCGACCGCCCTGCCATCTCGTCGAGGAATCCTTGACCTAATTCTCATGATGAATTAGATTCTGGTGGTCACCGTCACATCGTGCGCGCAGGGACGACGTGGCGCTCAGCAGAACCGACGGGAGGGGTGATGTTGGAGATCAGCGGACTCGCACGGCAGCTTCAGCTCCTGGTCGACGAGCAGCAGATCCGTCACGTGATGACGGATTACGCGGCGTTCATCGACGCGCGGGATTTCGATCGGCTCCGGTCCGTCTTCGCTGACGACGTCGTCGTGGATTACCACAACGGCCGGACGGTCGTCACCGGGGCGGACGCCGTGGTCGGCTACATCATCGAGAACACCGCCCACCTGGCCTGGCAGCACCACAACGTGTCGCCCTACCGGATCGACGTGACCGGGGATACGGCCGAGGGGCTGGCCTACCTGATCTCCCACCAGGTGATTCGGGACGACCCCTCGCACGTGCTGATGATGGCCGCGCACTACCGCACGACCTTCACCCGTGCCGCGGACCGCTGGCGGATCTCCCACATGGTCCACACCATCAAGCTGTCCAACTTCCTGCCCGTCACCGCCGTTGCGCCCGTGGACGTCCACATCCCTCCGGCGGTCGCGCCCTGATTCGTCGAGGCGCGCAGACGCCGAACCGGAAACACAAGATCGAGGAGCTCGACATGCAGAACAAGACGGCCGAGGCCGGCGACGCGCTGCTCCCGGAAGCCGAGGAGGGCCGCACGCGCGCCCAGGCGGCTGGGTGTCCCGTCGTCCATTTCGACTACACCACCCCCAAGCCGGCGCTGAGCTATTTCAGCGAGTTCGACAAGCTTCGGGCGCAGACCCCGGTCGCCTACAGCACCTACGGGCCGGGCTTCTGGATGCTGCTCACCTCCGACCTTGTCCGTGAGGCCTACCAGACACCAGAGGTGTTCAGCAGCAGCGCGACCATCCCGACGGTGCCGCATCCGGACTGGCTGTGGATCCCCACCATGGTGGACCCGCCGGCGCACTCCGACTACCGCCGCATCCTCAACCTGGCGTTCTCCCCGCGCTTCGTCCGCCGGATCGAGGCCGACATCCGTCGCGACTGTGTCGAGACGATCGAGAAGTTCCTGGCCGACGGGCAGTGCGACTTCCTCGACCAGTTCGCCAAGGTGTTCCCGACCCAGGTCTTCCTGCGCATCCTCGGGCTTCCCATGGAGCACACCGACATGTTCATGGAGTGGGTCGAGACCATCTTCGAGGGGCTCGGCCACTTCGGCGACGAGGCCGAGGACCAGCTCAAGGCGCAGCGGGAGATCAAGGCCTACTTCGCCGAGGTCCTCACCGACCGCCGGGAGAACCCGCGTCCGGAGGAGGACGGCGACTTCTTCTCCATCCTGGCCAACGCGAACGTCGGTGACCGTCCGATCACCGACGAGGAGTTCCTCAACATGTCGGAGGTGCTGCTGCTGGCCGGCCTGGACACCGTGAAGAGCCAGCTGAGCTACATCTTCTACCACCTGGCGATCACGCCGAAGGACCGCGAGTGGATCGTCCGGGAGCCGGAGATCATCCCGAACGCGGTCGAGGAGTTCCTGCGCGCGCACAACATCGTGATGACCGCGCGCCAGGTCGCGAAGGACACCGAGTTCCATGGCTGCCCCATGAAGAAGGGCGACATGGTCATGGTGGCCAACCCCTCCGGCTCCCGGGACGAGGCGGAGTACGAGAACCCGACCGAGATCCAGCTGGACCGCAAGGTCAACCGGCACTACTCGTTCGCCGGCGGCCCGCACCGCTGCGCAGGGGCGCACCTGGCGCGGACCGAGCTGGCGATCGCGCTGGAGGAGTGGCACAAGCGGATCCCCGACTACCGGGTGGCGAACACGGAGGGTCTGGTCGAGAGCGGCCCGCAGGTCGGCATCGAAAAGCTGCACCTGGCGTGGGACCGATGAGCGGGCAGACGCGGGACGTGGGTACGACGATGCGCATTGTCATCGACACCGACAGGTGCAGCGGTCACGGGCGCTGCTACGGCCTCGCCGGCCAGTTCTTCGACTGCGACGACGAGGGCTTCCCGGTGGTCATCAACGAGAGCGTCCCCGAGAACGTCGAGGGTGTGGCAGACCTTCGGGCCGCCGTGGACAACTGTCCCGAGCGGGCAATCTCCCTGGTGCATGAGGACTGAGATGACGGCTGATCTCGTCGTGGACACCGACCTCGCGGCGTTCCGGATCCGGGCTCGGGCCTGGTTGCAGGAGCATGCCCCGACGGACGCGTCGGTACGCGACCCGTACGACGTCTCGGTGTTCCACAGCCTCAGTCGCGAGGCGGAGCGGGAGATCCTCGACCGGCTGCGGGCCTGGCAACGCGCCAAGTTCGACGCCGGTTACGCCGCGGTGTCCTGGCCGCAGGAGCTGTTCGGAGCCGGACTGCCGTCGGAGTACGCCGACGCCTTCAAGACCGAGGAGTCGGCGGCGGTCTCGCTCACCCGCCACGAGCTGTTCTCGGTGACGGTGAACCTGATCGCTCCGACAGTGCGGCTCTTCGGGAGCGAGGCGCTCAAGCACCTGCTGTTCCCCGGAATGCTCGACGGGTCGCTGCTGGCCTGCCAGCTCTTCTCGGAGCCGGGCGCCGGGTCGGACCTCGCCAACGTCGCCACCCGGGCCGTCCGGGACGGCGAGGAGTGGGTCCTCAACGGGCAGAAGGTGTGGACCTCCGGGGCGCAGTTCGCCGAGTGGGGACAGGCGCTGGTCCGCACCGACCCGTCGGTCGCCAAGCACGCCGGCCTGACCGCCTTCATGGTGCCCATGGACGCACCGGGGGTCGAGGTGCGGCAGATCCGGCAGATGTCCGGAGGCACCAGCTTCAACGAGGTGTTCCTGACCGACGTCCGGATCCCCGACAGCTACCGATTGGGCGCCGACGGGGACGGCTGGAAGGTCACCCGTGCCACGCTCGGGTTCGAGCGCGCCAACGCCTCCAACAAGTCGGGCGTCGGCGGTCAGTTCGACCAGCTCGTCGAACTCGCCCGCCGGACCGACGCCCTGCGGCACCGCGACATCCGGCAACAGCTCGCGGAGGTCCACCTGCGCGAGCAGGCCGCCGAGGTCTCCATGCACCGTGAGCAGCGAGCGCGCGACACCGGCGCCCCTCCCGGCGCTTCCGGATCCATGCGGAAACTGCAGTGGGTGGAGAAGCTCACGCTGGTCGCCCGGCTCTCCCAGGAGCTCCTCGGTGACCGGCTCATCGCGGACACCGGCGAGCCCGGCACCTTCGGCTGGACGGCTCACGTGCTCGGTACCCCCGGTTACCGCATCGCCGGTGGAACCGACCAGATCCAACGCACCATCGTGGCCGAGCGGCACCTCGGCCTTCCGCCCGAGCCACGTCCGACGCAGGAGAAGCGCTGATGACCGTCACCATCGACCTCCGGGGACGGGTTGCCCTGGTCACCGGAGGAAGCCGGGGACTCGGCCTGGAGATGGCGCGGGCGTTCGCGCGGGCGGGCGCTCACGTGGTCGTGGCGAGTCGCAAGGCCGAGACCTGTGTGGCGGCGGCCGAGGAGATCACGGCGGAGACCGGGGTCAAGGCGTTGGGTGTGGGCGCGCACGTCGGGGAGTGGGACGGCTGTGGCGCGCTGCTCGATGCGGCGTACGACGAGTTCGGCCGGCTCGACGTACTCGTGAACAACGCCGGCATCGCGCCTCTCTACGACAGCCTGGAGGCCGTGTCCGAGGCTCTCTTCGACAAGGTCTTCGACGTCAACCTGAAGGGACCGTTCCGGCTCAGCACGCTGGCGGCTCCCCGCATGGTGGACGGTGGCGGCGGCTCGATCATCAACATCAGCAGCATCGCCTCGGTCCGGCCGAAGGCCACCGACCTCGTCTATGCCGCGGCGAAGGCCGGCCTCAACACGCTGACCCACGGCCTGGCTCAGGCATACGGGCCCACGGTGCGCTGCAACACGATCATGGCGGGCCCGTTCCTCACCGAGATCAGCGAGGCGTGGTATACGCCGGAGTGGCGCGAGCGGGCCAAGGCATTCCCGCTCGGCCGCGCCGGCGAACCGAACGAGATCATCGGTGCCGCGCTCTACTTCGGCAGCGATCTGTCCAGCTTCACCACGGGCACGGTCCTCCCCGTTGACGGGGGACGGACCTCGATGCCCTGACGTCCCTGCCGCCCGGTCTGTCACCCACGACGAAACGAAACGGAGGAGCGCATGCTCGCCGCACAAGAGCGCAGCGAGACCCCTGAGGGCTCGCGCCGCCCGGTACCCCGAGTCGGGCCGCTCGCCGGAGTGCGTGTCGCCGACTTCTGCTGGATGGGCGTCGGTTCCGTGGCCACCCGCATGCTCGCCGACTTCGGTGCCGAGGTCATCAAGATCGAGAACCGGCGCCGCATCGACCGGCCCCGGATGCTGCCGATCTACAAGGACGAGGTGCGTAACTACGGCGAGGAGGTCGCCGACGCCGACCCGAACCGGGGTGGCCTGCACAACAACTACAGTCGCAACAAGCTCGGCATCACCGTCGACATGAAGACCGAGCGCGGGCGTGAACTGGTGGACCGGCTCATCTCGGCATCCAGTGTGGTCACCGAGAACTTCGCGCCGGGCGTGATGGAGCGGTGGGGGCTCACCTACGAGCGGCTCAACGAGCTCTCGCCAGAGGTGATCTTCGGCCGGATGAGCGGCTTCGGTCACAGCGGCCCGCACGCGCACTACAAGAGCTACGGCCCGATCGTCCAGGCCGTCAGCGGACTGTCCTTCATCAGCGGGCTCCCCGACCGTGAACCGTCAGGGTGGGGTCTGTCCTACATGGACAACCAGGCGGCCTACTACAACTCGGCCGCGCTGATGATGGCGATCCTCCGGCGCAACAAGACCGGCAAGGGTGCCGAGGTGGACGTGTCCGCCGTCGAGGTGGGCATCAGCATGATCGGCCCGGACCTGCTCGACGTGTCGGTCAACAAGGCGGTCACCCGCCGGCCGGGCTTCCCGCGCGGCAACCGCCTCGACGACCCCAAGGCGGCGCCGCACGGCGTCTACCCGTCGGCGGGCGAGGACCGCTGGGTCGCCATCGCCGTCTGCGACGACACCGACTGGGAACGGTTCGTCCACGCGCTCGGCGACCCGGAGTGGGCCTCCGACGAGCGGTTCGCGACGCAGGCGTCGCGACACGCGCACCAGGACGCCCTCGACCGGTACGTGAGCGAGTGGACCCGGCAGCGTACCCCCCACGAGGCCATGGAGCTGCTCCAGAGGGCAGGCGTGGCCGCCGGTGCGGCGCAGACCGCCGAGGACCTCAACGAGTACGACCCGCAGCTGGCCGAACGGGGCACCTTCTTCGAGCTCGACCACCCGGTCATCGGACCGGCCCGCTTCGAGGGCACGCCGATCACGTTCTCGAAGACGGTGCAGCACACCTGGCGCTCGGCACCGCTGCTCGGCGAGGACAACCACTACGTGTTCGGGGACATCCTCGGCCTCGACGCCGACGAGATCGCCGACCTCGAGGCAGAGGGGGTCATCTGACATGTGGGACGGACCCACCGGAGAGCGCACCTACAGCGGCCTCCGCGTCGTGGAGATCGCCGACCAGCCGCAAGGCGAGATCGTCGGCAAGCTGCTCGCGGACGAAGGTGCCGATGTCATCAAGATCGAGCCGCCACAGGGCTGCACGGGACGCAGGATCGGACCCTTCGCCGGAGACGACGACAACGACCCCGACGGCAGTCTGCACTTCTGGACCTACAACACCGGAAAGCGCAGCGTCATCCTCGACCCGGCAGACCGGGCCAGCCGCGACGCGCTGATCGCCAGTGCGGACGTGCTGATCACGACTGCGGGACCGGCCGACCTCGCCGAGCAGGGTCTCGACCTCCACGCGCTCGTCGAGGCGCACCCGGGCCTGATCGCGCTGTCCGTGTCGCCCTTCGGGCTCACCGGTCCCTGGGCCGGCTACCGCACCAGCGACCTTGTCGGGCTGGCCGTGGGCGGCCCGCTGATGAGCTGTGGTTACGACGACCACTCGCTCCCGCCGATCCGGCCCGGTGGCAACCAGGGCTACCAGACAGCGGCCAGCTTCGGTCACGCCGGGTTGCTGCTCGCCCTGCTCGAGCGGCAGGCTACCGGTGAAGGCCAGCTGGTCGACGTCTCGATGCACGAGGCGATCGCGGTCAGCGGTGAGCTCGCGAACCCGTACTGGTTCTATCCCCGGGTGCTTCTGCATCGGCAGACCTGCCGGCACGCCCAGCCGTCGCCCACCCAACCGGCACTGTTCGAGTGCGCGGACGGGGTCAGCGTCTACTTCGCGCTCATCCTCAGCGACGCCCGGACCTGGCAGACGCTGGTGGACTGGCTGGACTCGCTCGGTCTGGCGGTCGACCTGCGCGACGAGAGGTACCTTGCGCTGTCCTACCGCCAGGAGCACTTCTCCTACATCCAGAACATCATGGAGTCGTTCTTCCTGATGCAGGACTCGGCCACGGTCTACCGGGAGGCCCAGGAACGTGGTCTTCCCCTCGGGCCGATCCTCGCGCCCGAGGACCTCCTCGAGGACGAGCACCTGCGGGAGCGGGCGTTCTTCGTACCCGTGGAGCTGCCCACCGGCGGCGAGGCTCTCTTCCCGGGTAGCCCGTACCGCTTCTCCTACGGCAACGGTGGACCGGGCCGGCCGCCGCGGCTGGGCGAGCACACCGACGAGGTGCTGGCCGAGTTCGCCGGGGTCTCCCGTGTCTGAGCCGTCCTACGACTGGATTCCCGACGCCTGCGCGATCGTCGGCATCGGCGCCACGGCCTACACCAGGGCCTCCGGGGTCAGCGTCACCGCGCTGGCCGCGGAGGCCGCCCTGAACGCCATCGCCGACGCGGGACTGCAGCCCTCCGACATCGACGGGCTGGTCCGCAGCGACTACGACGAGACCTCCCCGGTGGCCCTGGCTGACACGCTCGGTCTGCGGGACCTCTCCTACTGGGGGCAGACGGGCGCCGGCGGTGCCGCCCCGTGCGCGATGGTCGGCCAGGCGGTGGCGGCCGTGCAGAGCGGCCAGGCCAGGCATGTGCTGGTCTACCGGGCCCTCAACGGCCGATCCGGACGCAGGCTCGGCAAGGGAGTCCCGGCGACCACCGGGATCGGTGGCGCATCGACGTACCTGGAGCTGTTCGCGCCCTACGGCATGACGTCTCCCGGACAGTTCTTCGCGATGGTCGCTCGTCGCCACATGGAGGAGTACGGGCTGACCGAGCGGGCGCTCGCCGAGATCGCGATGGTGTGCCGCCGGCGGGCCAACGCCAATCCGGCCGCGCAGATGCACGACCGGGCGATGACGCTCGAGGACTACTTCGCGGCCCGGATGATCTCGTCGCCGCTGCGCCTGTACGACTTCTGCCTCGAAACCGACGGTGCGGCCGCGGTGGTGGTGACCTCGACGCCGCGCGCCCGTGACCTGGCGCAGCCGCCGGCGCTGATCCGGTCGGTGGCGCAAGCGATCAAGCCGCGCATCGGTCCTGGCCAGATGTACCCCGTCCTGATGAGCGAGTCGCTCACCGAGATGTCGTCCCGGCACGCAGCCGACCGGCTCTTCGGCCGGGCCGGGCTGGGGCCGCAGGACGTCGACGTGGCGCAGTTCTACGACTGCTTCACCATCACCCTGTTCCTGCAGTTGGCCGACTACGGGTTCTGCAAGCCGGAGGAGGCGGTCGGCTTCGTCGAGAGCGGCGCTCTCGACCTCGGCGGCGCCCTTCCGGTCAACACCGCCGGGGGGCAGTTGTCCGAGGGCTACATCCACGGGATGAACCACATCGTCGAGGGGGTCCGGCAGATCCGCGGCACCTCCACCGGGCAGGTCGACGGAGCCGAGGTGTCGCTGGTGACGTCGGCTCCGCCGCCGGGGGCCAGCGCGATGCTGCTGGTGGCGGCGTGAACGCGGACATGGGACTGGTGCCGGTCGTCGACGACCCGGACACCGGTGGATTCTTCGCCGCGGCCGCCGAGCACCGGCTCGCCGTACAGACCTGCGCCGACTGCGGGAACCGACAGCAGCCGCCGCGGCCTCGCTGCGTCGAGTGCCACGGCGCGGCGCTGGAATGGCGGGATGTCCCCGGCACCGGGCGGCTGCACAGCTGGACGGTGGTCGAGCACCAGATCAACCCGCGGTTCCCCGCGCCGTACACGGTGGTGCTCGTGGATGTCGTGCCGGACGAGGGTGAGAAGCCGGTCCGCTTCCTCGGGCACCTCCCCGGACGGCCGGAGGTCGCCGTCGGCGACCGGTTGCGCGTCGTGTTCCAGCCGGTCGCGGACGGGGTGACGCTCCCGAACTGGGAGCTGGACAAGGACTGACCGTTCCGGACTGGCCGCCCGCCGGTCGACCATGACAACAAAGGGAGCCACACCATGGCATGGGACTTCGAGACCGATCCGGAGTACCAGGAGAAGCTCGACTGGGTTGAGCAGTTCGTCCGCGACGAGGTCGAGCCGGCCGACCGGCTGATCGTCCATCCGCTCGACATGACGGACCCGGTCCGCAACGCGCTGATCAAGCCGCTGCAGGACGAGGTACGCAAGCGTGACCTGTGGGCGTGCCATCTCGGTCCGGAGCTCGGCGGCCCCGGGTACGGACAGCTCAAGCTGGCACTGCTGAACGAGCGTATCGGTACGACGCTCAGCGGCCCGGTCGTCTTCGGCACCCAGGCCCCCGACTCGGGCAACGCCGAGGTGCTCGCGCACTTCGGCAGCGAGGAGCTGAAGGACCGTTACCTCAAGCCGCTACTCGCCGGTGAGATCGCCTCCTGCTTCTCGATGACGGAGCCGAGCGGCGGCTCGGACCCGACCGGCTTCACCACCCGCGCGGTCCGCGACGGTGACCACTACGTCGTCAACGGCGAGAAGTGGTTCTCGTCCAACGCCAAGTTCGCCTCGTTCCTGGTGCTGATGGCGGTGACCGACCCGGAGGCGCCGCGACACCGGCGTGCGTCGATGTTCGTCGTACCGGCGGACACCCCGGGAGTGGAGATCATCCGCAATGTCGGGGTCACCGGGCACGCCGGGCACGAGGGGACGCACGCCTACGTCCGCTACACCGACGTCCGCATCCCCGCGAACCACCTGCTCGGTGCGGAAGGCGACGGCTTCACGGTGGCGCAGGTCCGCCTCGGCGGCGGCCGCATCCACCACGCGATGCGCACCGTGGCCCTGGTGCGGAAGTCGTTGGACATGATGCTCGAGCGGGCGGTCTCGCGGCAGACGCGGGGCCAGCGGCTCGGAGATCTGCAGATGGTGCAGGACATGATCGCCGAGTCCTGGGTGCAGCTCGAGCAGTTCCGGCTGTTCGTGCTGCAGACGGCCTGGAAGATCGACAGATACCAGGACTACAAGAAGGTCATCAAGGACATCGCCGGTGTGAAGATGGCGATGCCCAAGGTGCTCCACGACGTCGCTTCGCGCGCGCTGCAGATCCACGGGTCGCTCGGCATCTCCACAGAGCTGCCGCTCGGGAAGTGGGTGCTGGAGAGCTACCACATGGCGATCGCGGACGGCGCCACCGAGCTGCACAAGCAGCAGGTCGCCAAGCAGCTGTTGCGCGGCGTCGAGCCGGCTCCGGACCTGTTCCCGTCGCGGCACAACCTGCGCCTGGACGCCGCCGCCCGGGCGAAGTTCGCGGCGGTCCTCGATGCCGTCGCCGCCGACCAGGAAGCGATCGCCGGGGTGGGAGCGCGATGATCCTCAACGATGTGGACGCAGGCGCCGCCCGGGACGAGCTCCGCGACGTCGTCGAGGCCATGTTCGACCGGATCTCGCCGGCCACCGGCGTGGTGCACCGAGCCGACGCGGCGGCGGCCGGGAGTATCGACACCGAGCTGTGGAACCGGCTCAACCAGGAGCTGGGTGCCGTAGGTCTGGCGGTACCGGAGGAGTGGGGCGGCACCGGCGCGACGATCGCCGAGGTGGCGGTGCTGTTCGAGGCCGGCGGCCGACGGCTGTCGACCGTGCCGCTGCTCGGCACGTTCCTCGCCGTCGAAGCACTGGTCCGGTCCGGCGACGCGGCGGCCTGCCAGCGGTGGGTCCCCGACCTGGTGTCCGGAGGCACGGCCGGTGCCTTCGCGTGGCCTGCCACCCGGGTCGTCGCTGCCCCCGTCGGGGACTCATGGCGACTGTCCGGCACGGTCGACCTGGTCATCGACGGGCCGACCGCGGACCTGCTGATCCTGCCCGCCGTTACGGGCGACGGACTCCGGCTCTTCACCGTGCCGTTGGAGGGCGTACGGCGGGAGCGCCGGGAGACCCTCGACCTGACCCGGCAGCTCGGCCTCGTGGTGCTGGAGCAGACGCCGGCCCAGCGTGTGGACGTGGGCTCCGACGTCGTCGAGCTCACCGAAGTACTGCGCGACGTCGCCGCGACCGCGCTGGCCTGCGAGCAGTTGGGCGTGGCCGAGCAGGCGCTGGCCGATGCGGTCGCCTACGCCAAGGAGCGCGAGCAGTTCGGCCGTCGGATCGGCTCGTTCCAGGCGGTCAAGCACCTCCTGGCCGACCTGGCGACCTCGGCCGACCTGGCCCGCTCGCTGGTGGAGCACGCGGTCTGGGCGGCGACCGAGCAGCCCGCGCGGCGGCGTGCCGCCGCCGCGATGGCGATCCTGGCCGCCTCCGCCGCCGCCTGCTTCGTCAGCGGCGAGAACGTCCAGGTGCACGGCGGGATCGGCTTCAGCTGGGAGCACCCCGCACACCTGTTCTTCCGCAAGGCCCGCAGCAATGCGGTGCTGCTGGGCGACCGGTCCTTCTACACCGACCGGCTGTTGGCCGAGATCGGCGTCCTGAAGGTCGAGGGGACGTGAGATGACCGCGGACCCGAGAACCGTCGTCGTGGTGGGCGCGGGGATGGCCGGCGGACGAACCTGTGCGGCGCTGCGCGCTGCCGGGTTCACCGGCGAGATCGTGCTGGTCGGCGCGGAGAGCCGGCCACCGTACGACCGGCCGCCGCTGACCAAGGCCGCGCTGCGCGAGGAGATCGACACCACCTTCGACCTCGACTTCCCGGCGCTCAACGTCAAGGTGCGGCTCGGTGAGCGGGCCGTCGGACTGGACCGGACGAACCGCACGCTCACCACCGACGCCGGCACCGTGGTTTACGACGTGCTGGTGGTCGCCACCGGCGCGGACCCGGTGCGGCTGCCCGGTACCGGCCGACAGGTCTGCTTCCGCGGCCCCGATGATGCGGCGGAGCTGCGTGCCGCTCTGGTGCCCGGGGCGGCGGTGGTGCTGATCGGCGCGGGATGGATCGGCGCCGAGGTCGCCACCGCGGCGTTGGCCAAGGGGTGCTCGGTGGTCTGCTTGGAAAGCGCGGAAGCGCCGCTCGCTTCCCAGTTGGGCGCGTCCGTCGGTCGACGGTTCCTGCCATGGTGGCGCGAGGTCGACCTCCGGCTGGGGGTGCAGGTCGTCGAGGTCGCTGACGGCGCTGTCCGGCTTGCCGACGCGAGCACGGTCGCCGCCGACGTCGTCGTGACCGGGGTGGGTGCGCGTCCAGCCCTCGGCTGGCTCGCCGACTCCGGTCTCGAGATCGACGGCGGTATCGCGGTGGACGCCGACCGGCGCACGTCCGACCCGAACGTCTACGCCGTCGGCGACGTCGCGGCCCGCTGGTCAGCCCGCTACGGCGCGCGCGTCCACAGCGGACACTGGGACGAGGCCGCGAACGGCCCTGCCGCCGTGGCCGCGGCGATCATGGGTGCCCCGAAGGCCGCCGACGACGTGCCGTACTTCTGGAGCGACCAGTTCGGCCGCAAGGTGCAGTACGTCGGGCAGCACCGCGCTGCGGACCGGGTAATCCTCCGCGAGGACGAGGACCCGGAGAAGTGGGCGGTCGCCTGGGTGGCGCCGGACGGACGGCTCACCGCGCACCTGTCGGTCGGGTTCCCCAGGTCCATGGTGCAGGCCCGGGCCGCGATCCAGGACGGGCGCACCATCGACGCCGAGGCCATTCGTTCGCTGAGGACCGCCCTGTGACCACCACGCCCGAATCAGAAGAAAGGCGCGTTTCGTGACCGCCGTACCCTCCGTCGCGCTCAACCGCGTGGTCATCCGGTTCGCAGGTGACTCCGGCGACGGCATGCAGTTGACCGGCGACCGGTTCACCAGTGAGGCCGCCGCGTTCGGCAACGACCTGGCGACCATGCCGGACTTTCCCGCCGAGATCCGGGCCCCCCGCGGCACTCTGCCCGGCGTGTCCTCATTTCAGATCCAGATCGCCGATCACGACATCCTCACGCCGGGCGACCGTCCGGACGTGCTCGTGGCGATGAACCCGGCGGCACTCAAGGCCAACATCGGGGACCTGCGCCCGGGCGGCACGGTGATCGTCAACACCGACGAGTTCACCAAGCGCAACCTCGCCCGGGTCGGCTACGACGAGAGTCCGCTGGAGGGGGAGACCCTCGCGGAGTACTCGGTGCACGCCGTACCGATGACCACGCTGACGCTCGCCGCTACGGTGCCGGCCGAGGTCAGCAAGAAGGACGGCGAGCGGGCCAAGAACATGTTCGCGCTCGGCCTGGTCAGCTGGATGTACAACCGCCCCACCGAAGCGGTCGAGGAGTTCCTGAACACCAGGTTCAGGAAGGTCCCCCAGATCGCCCGGGCCAACGTGCTGGCCTTCCGGGCGGGCTGGAACTACGGGGAGACCACTGAGGCATTCGCGCACACCTACGAGGTCGCGCCGGCCCAGCTGCCGTCCGGCACCTACCGGCAGGTGTCGGGTAACCGCGCTCTGGCCTACGGGCTGGTGGCGGCCAGCCAACTGTCGGGCCTGCCGCTCTTCCTCGGCAGCTACCCGATCACCCCGGCGTCGGACATCCTCCACGAGCTGAGCAAGCTGGCCTCGCTGGGTGCGACGACGGTCCAGGCCGAGGACGAGATCGCCGCGATCGGTGCCGCGATCGGTGCCTCCATCGGTGGTTGCCTCGGCGTCACCACCACATCCGGTCCCGGGCTGGCGCTCAAGAGCGAGGCGATCGGGCTGGCCGTGATGACCGAGGTCCCGCTGGTCGTCGTGGATGTCCAACGGGGAGGTCCCTCCACGGGGCTCCCGACGCGAACCGAGCAGGCGGACCTGCTGCAGGCGGTCTTCGGTCGTAACGGCGAGTCGCCGGTGCCGGTGGTCGCGCCGAGCTCCCCGGCGGACTGCTTCGCCGCGGCCGTCGAGGCGGCGAGGATCGCGATCGAGTACCGCACCCCGGTGCTGCTGCTGTCCGACGGGGCGATCGCCAACGGCTCGGAGCCGTGGCGGATCCCGGACCTGGCTTCCGCGCGGCGCATCGACCCTGGCTACGTCACGGACGTGCCCGAGGGCACGACGTACGCGCCCTATGCGCGTGACCCACGGACGCTTGCGCGGGCGATGACCCTGCCGGGCACCCCCGGTCTGGAGCACCGCATCGGCGGGCTGGAGAAGGCCAACGGCACCGGTGCGGTCTCCTACGACCCCGCGAACCATGACCTGATGGTCCGGGTCCGGCAGGCCCGCATCGCCGGTATCTCGGTGCCCGACGCGGCGGTGGACGACCCGTCGGGCGCCGCCGAGCTGCTCGTGGTGGGCTGGGGCAGCTCCTACGGACCGATCGGGGAGGCCTGCCGACGGATGCGCGCGGCCGGTACCGCGGTCGCGCACGTGCACCTGCGCAACCTCAATCCGTTGCCGGCGAACCTGGGGGAGGTGCTCCGGTCCTACCGGACCGTGGTGGCCCCGGAGATGAACCTCGGCCAGCTCTCCACGCTGCTGCGGGCGCGATATCTCGTCAACGTGCAGCCGATCACCAAGGTGCGGGGCGAGGCCTTTCTCTCCGACGAACTGGTCGAGGCGTTCGGGCGTGCCCTGGACGGGTCGTTGGAGAAGTTCGAGGCGGCCAAGTTCTCCGAGGCGGTCGCGCGGGTGCGGCCGATGACGTACGGCAAGGGACAGGAGGACGTCGCATGACCACCACTCCCACACTGGTAGGCGTGGACCTCGGCCTGAGCGCTCTGGACGGGGTGCCGAAGGCGGACGGTCCGCAGACCGCCAAGGAGTTCGGCAGCGATCAGGAGGTCCGGTGGTGCCCGGGCTGCGGTGACTACGCGATCCTGGCCACGATCAAGGGCTTCCTGCCGAGCCTGGGCCTGCGCCGCGAGAACATCATGTTCGTCTCCGGTATCGGCTGTTCGAGCCGGTTCCCCTACTACCTCGACACCTACGGCCTGCACTCGATCCACGGCCGCGCGCCGTCGATCGCCACCGGTCTCGCCGTCTCCCGCCCCGACCTCTCGGTCTGGGTCGTCACCGGGGACGGCGACGCGCTCTCCATCGGTGGCAACCACTTGATCCACGCGCTGCGCCGCAACGTCAACATGACGATCCTGCTGTTCAACAACCGGATCTACGGCCTGACCAAGGGGCAGTACTCGCCTACGTCCGAGACCGGCAAGATCACCAAGTCCAGCCCGGCCGGCTCCGTGGATCACCCGTTCAACCCGCTGGCACTGGCGCTGGGCGCAGAGGCCACCTTCGCCGCGCGGGCCCTGGACTCCGACCGGCAGGGGCTGGGCGCGGTCCTGGAGGCCGCCGCGCGGCACAGAGGGACGTCGTTGGTGGAGATCTACCAGGACTGCCCGATATTCAACGACGGCTCCTTCGACGTGCTCCGGAAGGAAGGCGCGGAGAAGCGCCTGATCCCGCTGCGGCACGGGCAGCCTGTCGTGTTCGGGGCCGAGGGGGAGTACTGCGTCATCCGCGCCGGCAGCCGGCTCGAGGTCGCGTCGACCGCGCTGGTGCCGGCGGAGGAGATCGTGGTCCACGACGCCGAAACGGACGACCCGGAGTACGCCTACGCGCTCGCGCGGTTGTCCGACCAGGACCTGGGGCACGTCGTCACGGGAGTGCTGCGCTCCGTCCGGCGGGCCACGTACGACGACCGGGTCCGCGCACGCGTCAGCGGGCCGACGCCAGGGTCGATCGAGGGTATTGTCGCGGCGCAGCGGCTGATCACCGGCGATGATACCTGGATGGTCTGAGCGGTACGAAACTGTCGTGAAACGTCATGATGAATAATGGTACGTGAGGAGCGGCTCACGGATGTGGTGCGCCGCGGTGACGGTTCGCGCCAGCGGCCCTCGGCCTGAGCCGCCAGGACGGCGTCGGCGCCATCGACGCTACAGCGGGGAAGTCGACAGTAAGCACCGACCCCAGAACAAGCGACCCGAAGTGAGGTAGTTGTGCCGAACCGACGATCTGCACAACCTGTCCAGAACGAGCTACCGGGCCTCCCCATCGCGGCCCAAGGGGCGGTCCTGCGTCCACTGAAGGCGTCGGAAGTGGTTGCCCGCGAGGTCGTGCGCGACATCAGCGCCCAGCGGCTGCAGCCAGGCGACAGTCTCGACTCCGAGGCCGTCATGCTGAAGAAGTACGGCGTGAGCCGCGAGTCGCTGCGCGAAGGGCTTCGGCTCCTTGAGGTGCAGGGGATGATCTCCATCCGTCGCGGACCGGGCGGTGGCCCCATTGTCGGGAGCATCGACCCGGCGAACCTTGGTCGAGTCGAGGCCCTCTTCTTCCACCTGGCCGGCGCAACCTACGACGAACTCTTCGCCGCCTGGGTGCTCGCCGAGAGCACACTGGCAAGGCTGGCCGCGGGCAACCGGAGCAAGAAGATCCGGCGGGAGGCGATGGCTCCGTACCTCGACCGCAACGCCCATCTCGACCAGCACGAGGACCTCGAGTACTTCGTCCAGGGACACGAGGGCTTTCACAGCGCGGTGGCCGCTCTCGCCGGCAACCGTGTTCTGCAGCTGACCTTCCGGGCCTACGGTCTGCTGGTCGCGCATCACGTCGCTACCGTCGGAGACCCGCGGCTGATCGGCGATGCCCTGGCGGATGACCACGTCAAGCTGGCGCAGGCGATCGCCGACGGCGACGCACAGCTTGCTGAGGACCTCATGGAGAGGCACCTCAACCACGTGATCGCCATCAATCGGGAGCAGCTCGGTGAGCTGGTGGAGGGGCCCGTCGAGTGGCTCTGAGGCGCCTGCGCGCGGGCTTTGACGTACGAGATTAGGAGAGACATGCTTTTCCACCAAGCGATTGCCCGTGCGTTGGCAGACAACGGCATCGACACCGTCTTCGGTCTGCTCGGCGACGCGAACCTCTACCTCATGAACAGTTTCGAGCGCGATGCCGGCGGAAGGTTCCTGTCGGTGTCGCATGAGGCTGGTGGGGTGCTGGCGGCGAACGGCTATTTCCGTACCACCGGGCGGATCGGCGTCGCGACGGTGACCCACGGCCCTGCGCTGACCAATATCGTGACTCCGCTGGTGGAGGGGGTGCGGGAGCGGACCCCGATCCTCGTGGTGGCCGGCGACACGGCGGTCGTCGACCGCGAGAACTTCCAGAACATCTCGCAGCGCGACATCGTGATGCCGACCGGTGCCGGCTTCGAGCAGGTGCGTTCTCCCGCGACGGTCTGTGAGGACGTCGCGGTCGCGGTGCGGCGGGCCTACCTCGAGAAGCGGCCGATCGTGCTCAACGTGCCGGCGGACTTCCAGTGGCAGGAGGCGGAGTACACCCCGCTGCGTGGCGAGCGGTGGGTGGCGCCGCAGCAGGTGCCGCCGTCGCCGGCGGCCATGGACTCCGCCCTGGGCATCATCGCCAGTGCCCAACGGCCGGTCGTGCTGGCCGGTCGTGGCGCGGCGGACCCCGAGTCGCGCGCGGCGTTGCTGCGCCTGGCACATCGGATCGGAGCGCCGGTGGCTACCACGTTGCGCGCGCGTGATCTGTTCCGCGGGGAACCACACAACCTCGGCATCTGTGGCACGTTGTCGCACGAGATCGCCCTGGAGACGCTGACGAAGGCCGATTGCCTGATCTCTTTCGGCGCCGGGTTGAACAAGTGGACGACCGCGGAGGGCTCCGTTCTCGACGGCAAGGCCGTCGTCCAGGTCGACGTCGAGCGGGAGGCGCTGGGCCGCTTCCAGGCGGTGAACGCCGCCGTGACGGGTGACGCCGGCGCGGTGGCGGATGCGATGGTGGAGCTGCTCGACGAGGCGGAGGTGAAGCCCACCGGTTTCGCTTCGCCAGAGCTCGCGCAACGGCTTGCCGCGTACACCGACAAGAACTTCAAGGATCTGAGCACCGACGAGACCGTCGACGTGCGCAGCGCGATCCATCGCGTGGACGAGGTCTTTCCGCAGGACCGGGTCCTGGTCTTCGACGCCGGGCGGTTCATCTTCAACTGCTTCACGAGGTTCCACGTGCAGCACCCCAACGACTACATCCACACCAGCAACTTCGGCTCCATCGGCCTGGGGATGGGCAACGCCATCGGCGCCGCGACCGGATCCGGCAGGCCCACGCTGCTGGTCACCGGCGACGGTGGATTCATGCTCGGCGGACTGGCGGAGTTCAACACCGCGGTACGCCACAAGCTGGACCTGGTGGTGGTGATGTTCAACGACAGCGCCTACGGCGCCGAGCACATCCAGTTCCGCAACAAGGGCATGGATCCCACGCCGTCGATGTTCGACTGGCCGGACTTCGCGCCCGTCGCCGACGCGCTGGGCGGTAAGGGCTACACCGTGCGCAACCTCGACCAGCTCGACGCCGTGCTCGCGGAGCTGCCCCAGCGGGATCGTCCGGTGCTCATCGACATCAAGGTCGACCCGGACAAGGTCGTCATCGGACACTGACCGGCCAATTTCGGCGCCCGACGTCACGGCCGCCACGCCTCCTTCCGTCTGTGGGGCGTGGCGGCCGTGCCGGTACGCCCCGCGGCGGCGACTGCATCGTTCCAGGTCACCCCGGCGCTGGGAATGCTCTACGAACGGACGGGCGACGAGCACTACCGGCGCGCGGCGCTCGCCTAGGTCGAGGCAGTGCAGACCGGGCCGCGGACCAGCGGCGGGTTCCTGTGCATGAACGCCGCCGCATCGGAGGTCTGGATCGACGAGGTTTACCCGGTGTGCGGCGCACTGGCCATGTGGGGACGGATCGTCGGCCGGACGGACTGGGTCGACGAGGCATACCATCAGCTGCTGATCTGTGGTCGTCGCCTGATCGATCCCGCCACCGGCCTCGCCCGTCATCGGACTCCTTCCGTGGATACCCCCGCCTTCAGGCGGGGGAGGAAACGGAACGCCTGCGGAGTAGGGCAGGGATAGCCGATCCGCCGCCAAGGCGGTTCGGCGGGTACCCGCATGTCACCGCCAGATTCGATAGATAGCTTGCTATCTTGTGGTCCGTGGCCAGGACCGTGAAGCGGGCGTTCAAGTTCCGCTTCTACCCGACCGACGCGCAGGCCGCCGAGCTCACGCGCACGTTCGGCTGTGTTCGCAAGGTCTACAACCTGGCGCTGGCCGCGCGCACCGAGGCGTGGACGCTGCGCCGCGAGCGGGTCGACTACAACGCCACCTCGGCGATGCTGACCGCGTGGAAGAAGACCGAGGAGCTGGCGTTCCTGGGCGAAGTGTCCTGCGTGCCGTTGCAGCAGGCGCTGCGGCACCTGCAGGTGGCGTTCACGAACTTCTTCGCCAAGCGTGCCCGGTACCCGACGTTCAAGAGCAAGAAGAAGTCGCGCCGGTCGGCGGAGTACACCACCAGCGCGTTCCGTTACCGCGACGGCCAGCTCACCCTGGCGAAGATGACCGACCCGCTGGCCATCGTCTGGTCGCGTCCCCTGCCTGAGGGAGTGACACCGTCCACGGTGACCGTCAGCCAGGACGCGGCTGGACGTTGGTTCGTGTCCCTGCTCTGCGCCGACGTGATCGAGCAGGTCCCGGCGTCGAACGCGGCGGTCGGCGTGGACGCCGGCCTGGACAGCCTGCTCACCCTCTCCACCGGGGAGAAGGTCATCAACCCGCGGCACGAACGCGCCGACCGGGCCCGGCTGGCCCGCGCCCAGCGGGAGCTGGCCCGCAAACAGAAGGGCTCGGCCAACCGGGCCAAGGCCCGGCTCACGGTCGCCCGTATCCACGCCCGGATCGCCGACCGCCGGCGCGACCACCTGCACAAGCTGACCACTCGGCTCGTTCGTGACAACCAAACGATCGTGATCGAGGACCTGGCCGTGCGCAACATGGTCAAAAACCACCGCCTGGCCCGCGCCATCTCGGACGCGGCGTGGCGGCAGTTCCGCACCATGCTGGAGTACAAGGCCGCCTGGTACGGCCGCGAGGTGATCGCGGTCGACCGCTGGTTCCCGTCCAGCAAGCTGTGCTCGGCCTGCGGGGCGCTGGCCGACAAGATGCCGCTGACCGTGCGGACGTGGACCTGCCGGTGCGGCACGACCCACGACCGCGACGTCAACGCGGCGCGTAACCTTCTGGCCGCCGGGCTGGCGGTGACGGCCTGTGGAGCCGGTGTAAGACCTCAACGGGAGTCCTCCCGGACGGGGCGGTCGGCGGTGAAGCAGGAAAACTCTGGGGCGACCCAGGGAATCCCCGCCCTTTAGGACGAGGAGGATGTCAAGTGTGGCGTGAACGACCGAGCTTCTTCCTGCTCGCCGCCCACCAGCTTCGCGCATCGTTGGGCCTTCCGGATTCGTATGCCGGCGTGATGGTCGAATCCTGACCGGAGGAGTGCTGTCCACAGTCGTCGATCCTCGCGGGTTGTCGGCTTCCGGCGCGGGGACGTTCATACCCGCATAGCCGCCCAGCTCCTGCAGGGTCGGTTCCGGTATCACGCTTGCGATCGGCCTTGCTTCACCGGCGGTGCTTGGCGACGCGTTGGCTGGTTGCGCGGAGAGTGGAGCCGGCGCTCACGGTGATGAGGACGCCGGCGTCGCCTACAGCGCATCGTGCTCCGGGTAGTGAGCAGCAGCCGATCACGTCGACCACATCACCATCCACGCCCAGGCTCCCGCAGAGTGGGGAACCGACAACGCCCGGCCACGGGAGGGGCGTTGCATCGCCGGCCATAGTCACCTCGACAAGCGGTCCCTCCGGTAGTGGTGGCCGGAGTATCTTGACTTATTCATCATGAGAAATTACCGTGAACTCAGTTCGGCGGCCTCGATGCCTGCCTCACCACAGATGGACCGGAGGTCATCGTGACGCCCAACCCGACACCCGGTGCGGACGCCGACGTCGCCCCGGTGCGTCCCGGAGAGGAGCTCGACTGGGCCGCGCTGGAGGTCTTTCTGCGTCGTGAGCTTCCGGAGCTCTCCGGCGAGTTCAGGGTGTTCCAGTTCCCGCGTGGTTCGGCCAACCTGACCTACCAGGTTCGCCTCGGCGAACAGCGGCTCGTCGTACGCCGCCCTCCGTTCGGCCACGTCGCTGCCGGCGCTCACGACATGGGTCGTGAGTTCCGCGTCCTGTCGCGGCTGCACCGGGCATACCCACGGGCGCCACGGGCGCTGCTGTACGGCGAGGACTCCTCGATCATCGGAGCCGAGTTCTTCGTCTCCGAGTACCGCGCGGGGATCGTGGTCTGGGACCGTGTCCCTCCCGCGCTCAGTGCCGACCCGGACGCCAGCCGGCGCGTCGGCCTTGCGGTCATCGATGCGCTGGCGGACCTGCACGCCGTGGATGTCGCCTCCTGCGGGCTCCAGGACCTGGGCCGTCCGGACGGCTACCTTGACCGGCAGCTCGCCGGCTGGCAGAAGCGCTGGGCTGCCGTGGAGGAGTACTCGCTCCTCCCCGATGCCGAGGCCACGACCGCGCTGATGCGTGAGGTCGCCGCCCGGCTGCTCGCCGGAAAGCCCAGGAGCCAGAAGGCCGGCATCGTGCACAACGACTTCAAGATCGACAACTGTCAGTTCAGTTCCGGTGACCCGGACCGGGTGACCTCGGTGTTCGACTGGGACATGGCCACGACCGGCGACACCCTGTGCGACCTGGGCACCCTGTTGAACTACTGGCCCGACCACACCCTGCCCGCCGACTCCGCGGGTGTGTTCATCGCCGCGTCGGCGACCCGCAACCTCGACCTGCCGTCCCGAGCCGAGGTCGTGGCGCGCTATGCGCGAACAAGCACGCTCGACCTCACCGACATCGACTGGTACGAGGCGTTCGGGTGTTGGAAGACCGCGGTCATTCTGCAACAGCTGTATGCGCGCAGCGTCCGCGGCGAAACGCCTGACGAGCGCATGCGTCAGCGGGGGGAAATGGTGGCGCCGCTGGCGCGACGAGCTCTCGCCCTCCTCGGGGGCCTCTCCTGAGGTCACCGAAACCCAAACCGCGAACCCTCTCCGGACCGGCCGGAGTCACCGAGGAGAAGACCAATGAAGACTGGAACGCGACTCGTCAGCGTCGTGTGCACCACTGAAGTCATGGTGATCAAGGGAGCTGATGTGGTCCTCGAGTGCGGCGGAAGCCCCATGGTCGAGGCCGGAGCGGACCGCAGCGGGGATGCCACCGCACCCGGTCTGGGCGGTGGCACCGAACTGGGCAAGCGCTACACGCACGCGGAGTCCGGGCTCCAGGTGCTGTGCGTGAAGCCCGGCGTCGGCACCCTCACCGTGGGCGGTGCGCGGCTCGAGCAGCTCGTCCACAAGCAGCTTCCTTCCTCCGACTGAGGTCGCTCGATGAACCTGACGATGCTTCTGGACATGGCTGCCCAGGCCGACGGCCAGCGGGTGGCGGTCGTTTCCGGGGATGTCCGCCTCACCTATGTCGAGTTGGCGGCGAGGGCCCAGGAGTACGCCGCGGCGCTGCAGCGACGCGGGCTTCGTGCCGTGGCCTACGTCGGCGTGAACTCGCCGGATGCGGTCGCCCTCATGTTCGGGGCCGCGATGGCGGGCATGCCGTACGTGCCCGTCAACTACCGCTGGACGGACGCGCAGATCGCGGCCGCGCTGGAGCAGATCACCCCGGTCGCCGTGGTCACGGATCAGCAGTGCGCCTCCCGGATACCGTGGTCGGCCGGCGTTTCGTGGCTCGACGTCCCCACCGGCGGGCCACGTGCGGAGCCGGTCGATACCGACGACGAGTCGCCCGCCGTGTTCCTCTTCACCAGCGGCACCAGCGGCCCTCCGAAGACCGCGGTGCTGCGCAACCGCCACCTCGTCCCGTACGTCATCGGCACCGTCGAGTTCCACAACGCCTCGCCGGACGAGGCGATCCTCGTGTCGGTCCCGCCGTACCACATCGCCGGGATCAGCTCCGTGCTCACGTCGGTGTACGCGGGGCGCCGCATGGTTCAGATGGCGGCGTTCGACCCGGTGGAGTGGGTACGCGTCGCACGCGAGCAGGCCATCACGCAGGCGATGGTGGTCCCGACGATGCTCAACCGGATCCTTGACGTCGTCGAGGCCGACGGGGAGGGCCTGCCGGCCCTGCGGCACCTGTCCTACGGCGGAGGCCGGATGCCCGCCGCTGTCGTCGAACGTGCCATGGCGTTGCTGCCGGACCTGGACCTGGTCAACGCCTACGGGTTGACCGAGACCAGCTCCACCATCACCTTGCTCAGCCCTGAGGACCACCGCGCGGCGGCCGCCAGCGATGACCCCGCCGTGCGGGCGCGGCTGGCCTCGGTCGGCAGGGCGCTTCCCACCGTGGAGATCGAGATCCGCGACGAACGTGGCCGGGTGCTCGGTCCCGGCGAGGTCGGCGAGATCTGGGTGCGTGGCGAGCAGGTGTCGGGTGAGTATCTCGGCCGTACGGTCATCGACGCCGACGGCTGGTACCCCACCCGGGACCATGGTCATGTCGACGCCGACGGCTTCCTCTTCCTGCACGGACGGGCGGACGACGTGATCGTCCGCGGGGGAGAGAACCTCTCGCCCGCCGAGATCGAGGATCGGTTGGTGGCGCACCCGGCGGTGGCGGAGGCGGGTGTCGTGGGTGTCCCGGACATCGAGTGGGGCGAGCGCGTGGAGGCGTTCGTCGTCCTGGCAGCGGGCCAGGAGGCGGACGTGCGCGAGCTCCAGGAATGGGTACGGGCCGGGCTTCGGTCCACCCGGGTGCCGGCGGCTGTCCATTTCCGCTCAGAGCTGCCCTACAACGAGACCGGCAAGCTGCTGCGTCGAGTCCTGCGGGCCGAGTTCACTGCCGCGTCGTCCGGGTGACAGCGCAGGTCCCCGAATAGTGCGCGCCGGGTGAGCGCACTTCAGGCATCGAGGAGAGCAGGAAAGATGAGAATCTGTGAGGACCGCGTCGTCATCGTCACCGGCGCTGCGGCCGGCATCGGGCGCGAGCATGCCCTCGAGTTCGCCCGACAGGGCGCCAAGGTGGTGGTCAACGACGTCACCTCGCCCGACTCGGTGGTGAAGGAGATCCTTGCCCTCGGCGGTGAAGCCGTTGGCAACAATGACGACATCTCCGAATGGGACGGCGCCCAAGCTCTCGTAAGGGCCGCGCTCGATGAGTTCGGCGAGCTACACACGGTCGTGAACAACGCCGGAATCCTCCGGGACAAGATGCTGGTCACCATGCCGATCGAGCACTGGGACGCAGTGATCAAGGTCCACCTGCGCGGCACCTTCTGCGTCACCCGGCACGCCGCGGCGTACTGGCGGGAGCGGGCCAAGGCCGGCGTCCCCATGCCACACCCGCGGGTGGTGAACACGTCCTCGCCCTCCGGCCTGTTCGGCAACGTCGGACAATCCAACTACGGGGCGGCCAAGGCCGGCATCGCGGCGTTCACCGTGATCGTCGCCGACGAACTCGCGAAGCTCGGTGTCGCCGTCAACGCCATCGCGCCGACGGCCCTTACCGACATGACCGCAGGCCTCGACGCATATGTCGCCAGCGTGCGCGAGGAGAGCGCCCGGACGGGCTTCGACGTAGGCTCACCCGCCAACATCTCGCCGATCGTGGCCTGGCTCGGAAGTGCGGAGTGCCAAGGCATCACCGGTCGTGTATTTACCGTCAAGGGCGGTGAGATCAGCGTCGCCGAAACCTGGGTGAAGGGCCCCACCGTCGCCAGGGACGGCCGCTGGGAGGCCACGGAGCTCGGCGCCGTGCTTCCCGATCTGGTGGCCCGGGCACGTAAGAACAGCCAGATCAACGGGGCGCCTCGGCCATGACAGGGGAGGCGACAGCGACGAAGGTCTTCCGGACCATCGATGAGTTCCGTGCCGCCCAGGGGCAGTTGCTCGGCGTGAGTGACTGGCTGGAGGTCACCCAGGCGCGGATCGACGGCTTTGCCGAGGTCACTGAGGACCGGCAGTGGATTCATGCGGACCCGGTGAAGGCGGCTGAGGGGCCGTACGGCGCCACGGTCGCCCACGGATACCTGACACTCTCCCTGATCCCGGTGCTGGGAGGAAAGATCTTCCGGGTCGACGGCCTCCGGATGGCGATCAACTATGGCGTCAACAAAGTTCGATTCCCGCAGCCGGTCACTGCCGGCTCCCGGATCCGGGCAGTCGCCACACTCGTCAAGGTCGCAGACGTTGCCGCCGGAGTTCAGGGCATCGTCCGGTACGTGATCGAGATCGAGGGGCAGGACAAGCCGGCCTGCGTCGCGGAGACCGTCCGCGTGATGGTGCCGTGACAATCGCACCGTCCACTTAGTTGTCGACGCGAACCGGAACCTCCACGCCCACGGTCAGGCCCGGACGGGTCCCGGAGCGTGCGCGGGTGATGCGCGGTGCGTGCGGGCTGTTGTCCAACAGGAGAGTTCCGACACCCCGCTCTGTATGGGATGAGCCACAATAGACGGAGGATACCCCGTGCCCGAGGCAGTAATCGTTTCGATGGCCCGCTCGCCCATCGGCCGGGCCAACAAAGGCTCACTGCGTGACGTCCGTGCGGATGACCTTGCCGCGCTCATGGTACGTGAGGCGATGGCCAAGGTTCCTGAACTCGACCCCGGTGACCTCGACGACCTGATGCTCGGCTGTGCACAGCCTGCGGGCGAGCAGGGGTACAACCTGGCCCGGGTGGTGAGCGTACTGGCCGGCCTGGACCACCTCCCGGGCGTCACCGTGAACCGATACTGTGCGTCAAGTCTGCAGACCAGTCGAATGGCCTTGCACGCGGTCAAGGCGGGTGAGGGTGAAGCCTTCATCTCCGCGGGAGTGGAGACCGTGAGCCGCTACGTGAACGGCAAGGCGGACGGCATGGCGGACACCCACAACCCGGTGTTCCTCGAGGCCCGGGAACGGACTCGCCGGGCGGCAGCAGGCGGACAGGCGTGGAGCGACCCCCGTCAGGAGGGGGTGCTCCCCGACATCTACATCGCAATGGGATTGACCGCCGAGAACGTCGCGCAGGTCAGCGGGGTGACCCGTGCGGAGCAGGACGAATTCGCCGCGCGCAGTCAGCATCTCGCCCAGGCCGCGATCGCCGAGGGGTTCTGGGCCCGTGACATCACGCCCGTCACCCTGCCGGACGGCGGTGTCCTCGCAGCCGACGACTGCCCGCGCAAGGGTGTCACCCTGGACGGGCTCGCGGCGCTTGAGCCTGTGTTCCGCCCTGACGGCACGGTGACCGCTGGGAACTGCTGTCCGCTCAACGACGGTGCGGCCGCACTGCTGATCATGTCGGACTCCAAGGCTGCTGAGCTGGGGATCGCTCCACTGGCGCGAATAGTCGCCACCGGAGTCAGTGGGCTCTCCCCTGAGATCATGGGTCTCGGACCGGTGGAAGCCTGCGAGAAGGCCCTGCATCACGCGGGCCTGAGCATCAACGACATCGACCTGATCGAACTCAACGAAGCGTTCGCGTCCCAGGTGATCGCGTCGGCGCGGGAACTCGGCATCGACCTCGACAAGGTGAACGTCAAAGGTGGCGCGATCGCTCTCGGTCACCCGTTCGGCATGACGGGTGCCCGTCTCACCAGCACCCTGGTCAACGCGCTGCAGTGGAATGACAAGCAGCTCGGAATGATCAGCATGTGCGTGGGTGGCGGACAGGGCATGGCGATGATCCTCGAGCGCCTCTCGTGACGAGGTGGCACTCGTAGGCAGGCGCAGAATTCACTGAGGAGCCGGTATGGCGGAGAACGCAGTTGTCACGTACGAGGTGCAGGGTCCGGTCGCCAGGGTGACCCTGAACCGGCCGGAATATCGGAACGCGCAGAACTCCCGGATGACCTACGCCCTGGATGACGCGTTTCAACGGGCGACCGATGACCCGAACGTCAAGGTCATCGTGCTGGGTGGTAGCGGCGACCATTTCAGCGCCGGCCACGACATCGGCACCCCGGGCCGCGATGTCGACCAGACCTTCGACCGGCGCGCGGTGATCTGGTGGGATCACACCGACCGTCAAGGTGGGGATCAACGGTTCGCCCGCGAGTCCGAGGTCTATCTCGGGATGTGCCGGCGGTGGCGCGAGATTCCCAAGCCCATGATCGCCATGGTGCAAGGAGCGTGCATCGCCGGCGGCCTCATGCTCGCCTGGGCATGCGACTTCATCGTCGCTTCGGACGACGCGTTCTTCGCGGATCCGGTCGTGCGGATGGGGATCCCCGGGGTCGAATACTTCGCTCATCCATGGGTGATGAACCCGCGAGCGGCCAAAGAGTTTCTGTACACCGGAGACCGGTTCAACGCCCAACGCGCCTACGAGCTGGGGATGGTCAACCGGGTGGTGCCGCGCGATCAGCTCGAGGCAACCGTCCTGCAGATCGCTGCCCGCATAGCGGAGATGCCTTCGTTCGGGCTCGCCCTCACCAAGAAGGCCGTGAACCAGGCCGAGGACACCCAGGGTCTCCGGGTCGGGATGGACTCGGTCTTCGGCCTCCACCACTTTGCGCACGCCCATAACGCCGAGGTTTCGCAGGACTCTCTCGCAGGTCTGGATGCCCGTGCCGTCGCATCGTCCTACAAGCAGGAGCACCGCCGGGCCGACTGAACCTCTGACGCGCACCGCAGCATGTGCGACACGTCCGCCGGAACACACACGTCCGACCGGAGAAAGAACTCGTAGCACCATCGAACAGCCGTGGAAAGGACCAGACACATGACGAATCTCGCTGACGAGGTCACGGAGCTCGAAGCGCGTCGGTGGGAGGCGTTGCTCAGTAGCAGCGTCGAGCACCTCGACCAGCTCTTGTCCGACGGTCTTGTCTACACGCACTCCAACGGCATGGTCGACACCAAGCAGGGAGTGATCGAGCGACTGGCCAGCGGAGCCCTCCGGTACACCTCGATCCGGCCGTCTGACCAGCGGGTGCGGCTCTTCGGTGACGTCGCGGTGGCGACGGGACATGCCGTGATAGACACGGAGGCCAGCGGTGCGGCACTGACGTCCGTGGTGCGCTACAGCGCTGTCTGGACACGCGAGAATGGGAGCGTGCGACACATCTGCTGGCACGCCTCACCGGCAAAGGCCTAAGAGGTCGTTTCCGCGGCCTGCGGGCGAACGCACGCAGGCCGCGTGGCGTGACCGACCGTCCGGCACCCACCGGCGGGGCACGGGCCGGCTTGTTCGACGACTCGTACCCCGCGCAGCCGCCCCTTCGCGGAGCGCCGGTCTAACGGGGGGCCATCCGCAAGGCGCCATCCATCCGGATGGTTTCGCCGTTGAGATAGTCATGTTCGACGATCATCGACACCAGACGGGCGTACTCCTCCGGACGGCACAGCCGCTGCGGGAACGGTACTCCGGCGGCGAGGCTGGCGCGGAAGTCGTCGCCGATGGTCGCGAGCATGGGGGTATCCACGATGCCGGGAGCGATCGTGCATACCCGGATGCCGGTGCTGGCCAGGTCGCGGGCCAGCGGCAGGGTCAGGCCCGCGATGCCGGCCTTGGACGCGGCGTAGGCGGCCTGCCCGATCTGGCCTTCGAAGGCCGCCACCGAGGCGGTATTCACGATGATTCCCCGCTGCCCGTCGGCGTCCGGTTCGGTCTGCGCGATCGCCGCCGCTGCCCGGGAGGCAACGGTGAAACTACCGATCAGGTTGACCTCGATGACCCGGCGGAAAAGGCCGATGTCGTGCGGCCCGGACCGGCCGAGTACGCGCGCGGCGGTCGCGATGCCGGCGCAGTTCACCGCCACCCGCAGCGCCCCGAGGCCCGCCGCCTGGTCCACCGCCGCCCGTACCTGGTCTTCGTCGGTGACATCGGCGGCCACGAAGGTCACACCGTCGGCCGGCTCCGCCTTCTCAATCGCAGCGGGCAGATCCAGTGCCACGATCGAGAATCCTTTTCCGGCGAGCTCCCGGGCGGTCGCGGCCCCCAGCCCGGAGGCGCCCCCGGTCACGAGCGCGACGCTGCCGTCAGCGCGCATCACTTCACCGCCGTCCGGTCGTCGACGACCCCGATGACCGGGGCGCTCCCGGCGAGGAGTTCCCCGCTGGTGCCTTCGAAGATATGCATTGCCTTCGCCCTTCTCCTGTACCGTTCCATCCGTTGACCGTGGGTGTATCAGCAGTCGCCGAGCACTCGGACCGTGTCGGCGTCGACCCTTATGGCGTTTCCCGTGAGTAGCCGCCGGCGTGCGTCTACCGGCCGTACGGCAGCGGCAGCCTGGCCTCTTCGGGCCGGCCGATCGCGTCCATGCGCGCCTCGTCGCGGCGAACAATCGTCGTGGCCGAGCCGGTTTCCCGACCGTGAGGTCGCCTCGTGAGGCGCCCTGTGGCCAGTCATGCGCCCAGGAGGTGGCGGGCCATGACGATGCGCTGTATCTGGTTGGTGCCCTCGTAGATCTGGGTGATCTTGGCGTCGCGCATCATGCGTTCCAGCGGGTGGTCCTTGACGTAGCCGTAGCCGCCGAGCAGTTGCACCGCGTCGGTGGTGATCCGCATCGCCACGTCGGAGGCGTAGCACTTGGCCGCGGCGCCGAAGAACGACAGGTCGGGGTCTGCGCGTTCGGATTTGGCGGCGGCGGCGTACACCATCTGCCGCGCCGCTTCGAGGGTCATGGCCATGTCGGCGAGCATGAACTGGATGCCCTGGAACTCCGCGACGGCCTTGCCGAACTGGCGGCGCTCCCTCACATACGCGACGGCGTGGTCGAGAGCGCCCTGGGCGATGCCCAGGGCCTGGGCGCCGATCGTGACGCGCGTGTGGTCCAGGGTGCGAAGAGCGAGTTTGAGCCCTTCACCGACCTTGCCGACCCGGCGGTCGTCGCCGATGCGGACCTTGTCGAAGAACAGTTCGCGGGTGGGGGAGCCTTTGATGCCCAGCTTGCGCTCGGGCTCGCTGAAGGTGAAGCCCGCATCTCCTTCTTCCACGACGAACGCGGTGATGTTGCGGCCCCGTTGGCCGGCCGGGTCGGTCACGGCCAGCACCGTGTAGTAGTGGGAGACGCCCGCGTTGGTTATCCAGGACTTCTGTCCGGTCAGTACCCACCCGTCGCCGTCGGGCACGGCGCGGGTGCGCATGCTCGCGGTGTCCGAGCCGGCTTCGCGCTCCGACAGGCCGTACGAGAACATCGCCTCGCCGCGTGCCACCGCGGGCAGATAGCGCCGCTTGACCTCGTCCGAGGCGGCGAGGATGAGCGGCATCGTCCCGAGCTTGTTGACCGCCGGGATCAGCGAGGAGGACGCGCATACCCGCGCGATCTCCTCGATGACGATGCAGGTTGCCAGCGCGTCGGCGCCGACACCGTCGTACTCCTTTGCGATGTGCGGCGCGTGGAAGTCCGTCGCCCGCAGCGCGTCATAGGCCTCGATGGGAAACCGGGACCGCTCGTCGACGTCGGCCGCGTACGGGGCGATCTTGTTCTCCGCCACGACGCGGACCGCGGCGCGCAGGTCGTGGTAATCGTCGGGCAGGTGGAACAGGTCGAACCGGGCCGTGCGCACGGACGGACCCCCTCAGACGTTGCGGCGGTACTGGCCGCCGACCTCGAAGAACGCTTCGCTGATCTGTCCGAGTGAGCAGTAACGGACGGCGTCCATCAGCGCGTCGAAGACGTTGCCGCCGGTGGTGGCCGCGGTCTTGAGGCGTTCGAGGGCGGCGGGGGCCCGGTCGGCGTGCCGGGTGTGGAAGTCGGCGAGCCGGTCGAGCTGGGACTGCTTCTCGGCGTCGGTGCCGCGCGCCAGCTCGATGGCCTGCACCGGTTTGTCGGTGTCCTCGGCCAGGAAGGTGTTGACGCCGATGATGGGCAGCGAGCCGTCGTGCTTGCGGTGCTCGTACAGCATCGACTCGTCCTGGATGCGGCCGCGCTGGTAGCCGGTCTCCATCGCGCCGAGGACGCCGCCGCGGTCGGCGAGGCGGTCGAACTCGGCGAGGACGGCCTCTTCGACGAGGTCGGTGAGCTGGTCGACGATGAAGGAGCCCTGCAGCGGGTTCTCCGTGTCGGACAGGCCCCACTCGGCGTCGATGATCATCTGGATGGCCAGGGCCCGGCGCACCGACTGCGCGGACGGAGTGGTCACGGCCTCGTCGTAGGCGTTGGTGTGCAGGCTGTTGGCGTTGTCGTAGATCGCGCACAACGCCTGCAGGGTGGTGCGGATGTCGTTGAAGTCCATCTCCTGCGCGTGCAGCGAGCGGCCCGAGGTCTGGACGTGGTACTTGAGCTTCTGGGCGCGCTCGCCGGCGCCGTACCTGTCGCGCATCGCGATGGCCCAGATCCGGCGGGCGACCCGGCCGATGACGGTGTACTCGGCGTCCATCCCATTGGAGAAGAAGAACGACAGGTTGGGCGCGAAGTCGTCGACGTTCATGCCCCGGGCGAGGTACGCCTCGACGTAGGTGAACCCGTTGGCGAGCGTGAACGCGAGCTGGCTGATCGGGTTCGCCCCGGCCTCGGCGATGTGGTAGCCGCTGATGGACACCGAGTAGAAGTTGCGCACCTGGTGGTCGATGAACCACTCCTGCATGTCGGCCATGCAGCGCAGGGCGAACTCGGTGGAGAAGATGCAGGTGTTCTGGCCCTGGTCCTCCTTGAGGATGTCGGCCTGTACGGTGCCCCGTACCGTCGCGCACGTCCGCGTCGCGATCGCCTGCCGCTCCTCCTCGCCCGGCTCGCGGCCGTGCTCGTCGACGAACTTCTGTACCTGCTGGTCGATGGCGGCGTTGAAGAACATCGCCAGGATCGCCGGCGCCGGGCCGTTGATGGTCATCGACACCGAGGTGGTGGGGGAGCACAGGTCGAAGCCGGCGTACAGCTCGCGCATGTCGTCGACGGTGGCGATGGATACCCCGGAGGTGCCGATCTTGCCGTAGATGTCGGGGCGCTTGTCGGGGTTGCGCCCGTAGAGGGTCACCGAGTCGAACGCGGTCGACAGCCGGGTCGCCGGCTGGCCGGCGGACAGCAGGTGAAAGCGGCGGTTGGTACGGAAGGCGTCGCCCTCGCCGGCGAACATCCGAGCCGGCGCCTCCTCGGTGCGCTTGAACGGGAACACCCCGGCGGTGAACGGGAAGTAGCCGGGCAGGTTCTCGCCGCGCAGGAAGCGCAGTAGTTCGCCCTCGTCGCCCGTGCGGGGCAGCGCCACCCGGGGCACCTTCGTGCCGGACAGGGTGGTGCGCGTGAGCGGGGTGCGGATCTCCTTGCCGCGGACGGTGTACACCTGCTCGTCGCCGTCGTAGCGGGCGCGCACCGCCTTCCACTGCGCCAGCAGTTCGCGCACGTCGCCGTGCAGGCTGGCCTCGGTGCGCTCCAGCAGCGCTTCCACCGACTTCGCCGCTTCGGGGTCTTGCGTAGACAGCAGGTCGCGGGTGGCGGCCAGGTGCTGGCGGCGCCGTACGAGGTCCACCTGCTCGGCGGTGGTGGCGTGGTAGCCGTGTACCGTCTGGGCGATCTCGGCGAGGTACCGTTCCCGGCCCGCGGGCAGTACCGACCGCAGTCCGGTCGACGTACGCCCGGCAACCGTCGGCAGCACGCCGGTGAACGCCGGCAGGCCGTGCTGGCCGAGCAGGTGCTTGAGCTGGTGGTACAGCGCGGTCACGCCGTCGTCGTCGAAGCGGGCCGCGCTGGTACCGAACACCGGCATCTGCTGCCACGGAGTGCCGAACTGCTCGCGGTTGCGCACCAGTTGGCGGGCCACGTCGCGCAGCGCGTCCTCGGCGCCGCGGCGCTCGAACTTGTTGATGGCCACCACGTCGGCCAGGTCGAGCATGTCGATCTTCTCGAGCTGGCTGGGTGCGCCGAACTCGGGCGTCATCACGTACAGCGACACGTCGGCGAAGGGCACGATCGCGGCGTCGCCCTGCCCGATGCCGGGGGTCTCGACGATGACCAGGTCGTAGCCGGCGGCCTTGCAGGCGGCGACGATGTCGTCGAGGTGCGCGGGCACCTGGGCGCCCGGGGTACGCGTGGCCAGCGAGCGGAAGAAGGCCACGCCGGGGGTGATGCTGTTCATCCGGATCCGGTCACCCAGCAGTGCGCCGCCGCGGCGGCGGGTGGGGTCGACCGCGAGGACGGCGACCCGTACCTTGTCCTCGCTGTCGCGGCGCAGCCGGCGCACCAGTTCGTCGGTCAGCGACGACTTGCCCGATCCGCCGGTGCCGGTGAGGCCGAGCACCGGGACGGTGCGACCGTGGGCGGCGCGCCGCACGGCGGCGGCCAGGTCGGCGTCGGCGCCGGCCTCCAGCACGGTGATCGCTCGGGCGAGTGCGGCGTCGTCGCCGGCCAGCAGCGCGTCGATCTCGGGACGGTGAGCGGACAGGTCGACGTCGCAGTCGCGGATCAGCTCGTTGATCATCCCGGGCAGGCCGAGGCGCTGGCCGTCCTGCGGGCTGAAGATCCGCACCCCGCGCTCGGCCAGCAGCGCGATCTCGTCGGGCACGATGGTCCCGCCGCCACCGCCGAAGACCCGGACGTGCCCGGCCCCGCGCTCGGCCAGCCGCTCGACCAGGTAGCTGAAGTACTCGACGTGGCCGCCCTGGTAGGAGGAGACCGCCACGCCGTGCGCGTCCTCCTGCAGAGCCGCGGTCACCACCTCCTCCACGCTGCGGTCATGGCCGAGGTGGACGACTTCGGCGCCCTGGCTCTGCAACAGGCGTCGCATGATCGTGATCGCCGCATCGTGCCCGTCGAACAGGCTGGCCGCGGTCACGAAGCGCACCGGGTGCACCGGGACGTGTAGGGCGGGGGAGGGCGGCTTCGACTCGCTCATGGCACTCCTGAACCGGGGCTGTCGAGGTGGCGCGGGATGGCGAAATAGTAGGACGGCCAAATATATGATGTCCACGAAATGTGACGTGTCCACTAGGATTGCCCCGTGCCCGCTCCCGACCGCCTGCCCATGGACCCCATCGCCGAGGCGCGCCGCCAGTGGATCGCCCACGGCTGGGTGGACGCCGCGGACGGGATGGCGGCGGTCACGTCGCTCATGCGTGCCCAGCAGATCGCCCTCGCCCGCGTCGAGTCGGTCCTCCGCCGGCACGGCGTGACCTTCGCCCGTTACGAGGTGCTCATGCTGCTGTACTTCAGCCGCGCCGGGTCGCTGCCCATGGCCAAGATCGGCGAACGCCTCCAGGTGCACCCGACCAGTGTCACCAACGCCGTCGACCGGCTCGAATCCGCCGGACTCGTGCGGCGCACCGCGCACCCGACCGACCGCCGCGCCACGCTCGTCGAACTCCTCGACAACGGGCGGGAACTGGCCATGAAGGCGACCGAAGAACTCAATGCCGAGGTCTTCAGCACACCCGGCATCTCGCCGACGGGAGTCGGCTCGCTGATCGCGGTACTCACCGAGATGCGCCGCGGCGCCGGTGATTTCTGAATTGGGTCCGTCGGGACCGCCTGATCTTTAGGTGACGCCACATGTCACTGATGATCATGCGGTGACCGTCTCCGTGCGCGCCCGGCCTGCCGAGGTCACGAACTGCGGCTGCCGTACCAAACGGAGCCTGCTTCGACGCGGTGGTGACCCACGTCTACGACCTGCCGGGAGCGCAGGCGGCGTACCAATGTGCGCTCAAGCCCGCGCCGACGACTCGAGGTCTGGCTCAGTATCGACAACGAGTGTGAGTTGCGCGGTCCCAGCTCACCGGCTGCAGGCTTCCGCTCGGCACGGGCGCCTGCGGCCGGTGAGCGTTTCCCGACCGGGGGAAGTGGCTCGCGGGCGGGACCACAGCAGTTCGGGCCTTCAGCCTCGTGGCTCAAGGCTCCTCCCCGACGGGCGCCTATCTCGCGGCGGCGTCCTGCCCAGCAAGGTAACCGAAGGTGACTCCGAGGATGATCGTACCGCCGGCGCCACCGTAGAAGCCGTTGGTCGCCGCACCTCCGACGTTACCGGCGGCGTAGAGCCCGGGGATGACGGCGCCCCGGGGGTCGAGCACGCGCCCCTTGGCGTCGGTTCGCGGGCCTCCGATGGTGCCGATGGCGCTCGCCTCGACCTTAACCGCGTAGTACGGCGGCGTGTCGATCGGGCCGAGAGTCCCGCTCGGCGGGTTGTCGAGGCACGGTCGCATCATCCTGGTCAGCATTGGCACGAGCTGCTTGCGCATCCGCTCGGGGTTGCGGGCCCGCGCGATGCGCCCCATGACACGGCCGGCGATGGGGCCGATCGCCTTGGCGATCGCCAGGCGGGCGCGGTGGGCCCTCGACGGGGCCCAGGCGCTCGGGGAGTACGTGCCGAGGAAGACGTTGTGGTCACCGAAGAAACGTTCGAACGTGCTTGTGCCGCGGTTGAACCAGGGGTCGCGTCCCAGGGTGGCCTCGGGGTTGAACTCCCGGACCGTTCCGACGAGGCCCTCGGGGTCGATCCCGCACTTGCGGGCAAGTTCCTCCAGAGTGTCGGCGCGCACCACATTCGGCGGGTAGCTACCGCCGGGAGGCGCACTCAGGAAGCTGTAGTGCTGGTGGTAGTACTCGTCGAAGATCATCCAGACCGATGCGTTCGGCATCTCCCCCGTAGTGGGGTCGGCCTGCCGCATCACGGCACCCAGGTCGTTGTACGAGACCGCCTCGTTGGCGAACCGCTTGCCGCTGCTGTTCACCATGATCGTGTGTGGCAGCGCCCGCTCGCCCTGAACGAGACGGCTGATCGGCGTCCCCTCCATCTCCTCGCCGGGCACCTGGATGCCGGGCATCCACCAGGCCTGGTCGATGGCGACGAGGTCGGCGCCGACCTCCTCGGCCATGCGCAGCGCGTCTCCGTAATGGCCTCTGGGACTGATCTGGATGGGGAACGAGGCCCCCAGGTGCTTCGCCGTGAAGTCGCCCGAACCTTCGAACCCACCGCTGGCGAGGATCACTCCCTTGGACGCCTGCACGATCTGCTCCCGGCCACCGGAGTCGACGGCCACGCCTGTGACTCCTGCCTTGCCGGTAAGGAGCCGCGTCGCACGAGCCTCAGTGCGCACGACGACCCCCTCCCGCAGACATCCTTCGAGGAAGGCGCCGACCATGGCGTAGCCGGCCATCCAGACGTTCTGGATCCCATTGATGACCCAAAGCGGCAGCGGGTTGCGTGCCATGCCGGACTTCTTCGGAGGGCGTACGAGCGCCGCAGCCTCACCCAGCACCTCAGGCGGGAATGGTCCGGGGAACAAGGACCGGTAGTTGGACGCCCCTGGGATGTCCGAGGTGTAGTCCGGCCACACCACGGGGATCCAGCTGAGGTATGTCCGCTCCTCGACGAAACGCGCGACCTTCGGAGCCGTGTCGATGAAGGCGTCGACGACCTCCGGGTCCAGGATCTGGTCGCGCCCCTGACCGAGGATGTAGGTGCGTGCCGCCTCAGGCGAGTCCGACGTCTTCAGCGTCTTGTAGGAGTACTGGTGGTTCGGCACCCACACGGCTCCACCCGAGATCGCCGAGGTGCCACCGAGCAACGGCTCCGACTCGAGCACCAGGACGCGGGCGCCCCGCACTGCGGCACTCAGGGCGGCCATGAGTCCTGAGGCTCCAGATCCGACCACGACAACGTCGACCTCGTCCGGGAGGCCGGCGTCTGCAACCGAACCGATGACGCCGCCTCCAGCGCCAACGTCCATGTTCATCAGCGTCCTCACTCGTCTCGGTCGATCAAGTCATTTTCCTCATAATAAAAAGACGTCAGGGTCGCGTCAACGCCCCGAGGTTCGGCCCGCGACCACTCCCGGGAGGCTCGCGCGAAGCGCTGGCCCCGTTCTTTCTGGCGCAGAATCGGCAGCCAGGACCCGCATTCAGGCCAACAAGCAGCAACCGCTCGGCTCGGCCCCTGAACCTCGTTGAGCGGCGGATCAAGCCGCTGTTCGAGGCCGGCTGGACGCTCGTTTGGGGACGACGGGTTCGATGCCGACGGGTCGTCCCGGAGTAACGGAGTGAGCAGCCAGAACGCAGCCAGGATCGCGAGCGAGACCAGCGACAGCAGGTCGAACCGCCGGCCGTACCCCACGAGAGGGATCACGCCGCCGAGGATCCAGGGCCCCAGACCCGCCGCGAGTTCGACGGACAGGAAGTACGTCGCGGCAGTCGCCGCCGTGTCCGACGGCGGGACGCCCCGCAGCACCATCACCGGACCCACCTGGCGCACCCTGCCGCTGGCTGCTCCGCACAGCGCTCCCATCAGGGCGAAGCCCATGGTGTCCATCGCCGGTCCCATTAGGACGATGCCGACCGCCATCAGGACGAGGCCCCCGTACAGCAGCGGTCGCGTGCCGCGCCGATCGGCCGGTCTGCCCACCACCGGTCGTATGGCGAGCATGTGTGCGGAGTACGCCAGCCCGAAGAGCGACATGGCCGCCCCGAGCGGAACTACGCGGACGTCGATGAACCGATGGATCCCACGCGCCCGCGAGGTACGAGCCCGTGGCCGGACCGGTCGCCGGCAGCGATGCGTCGAATCTCCCGACCGGGTAGGTGACGGTGACCGGAACGATCATGGTGAAGTTCGGCGACATGCTCGCGTTGCCCGCCATGGCACACGCCAGGCTGCGCGTCCCCAGCCGGGGTCGCCGTACGTGCGCCGTCGTCGCCTCCACGCCGCGGTGCTTCCCGGTCGCTCCGGCACCCGGGCCAGGGCCTCCGGGGCCATCGTCGTGGCGAGGTCGGCATCACCTCACGTGAAGCCGAACGCCGGGCCCCCGGCCGAGGTGCTGACAATCCATCGACGAAGCCGGTGGTCATTGGTCGCCGACCCGGGTGCATTGGTCTATGTCCCCTCTGCGGCGCGCAAATTAATATCATGAGAAATGTTGACAGTGAGACTCCCAGCGCACAGACTCTCGCCTGTAACGGCTGTCACACCGAACACGCGATCGGCACGAGCAGCCAAGGTCCCCGTCGGAGGCGCAGTCTCGACAGGTCAGGAGGCATCCTCGGATGAGCACGCATGGCTTGGCCCGGCGCTGGGTCAAGGGCTCCGCCCCCGCAGCGGTCGCAGTCATGGCGCTGGCCGGCTTCGCCGAGCAGACCGCGCGAAGCGGCGGTTCGGCCGGGGCTGGGACGGGTGTGCCGTTCGGTGCCTCGATCGAGGAATGGCACAAGGCCTTCGCCGACGACCTGACCGGGTACCTGGACACGGTCTACCGGGAGGCGATGAAGCAGGTCCGGCCCTCCTGGAGCGCGCTACCGAACAGCGCATCCGAACGGGAGCGGCAACCGATGAATCAGCACGACAGCGTGCATGTCATCGACCTCGACATCGACTCCGCCGTCATGGCCGGGCTCTACGATGCCGCATCGGCGTGACTTTCGCGCACCGGGACCGCTACCGGGCCCGCCCTGAACCGGGCGCGACGCACTTCTCGAACAGCAACCACCTTGTTGCAAGGCGTTGAGGCTGTCCTGTCCTCAAGCGGCGGATCGCCGGCGTGCGCCTTGCCGGGCAGCCAGGAGGCCGTATGGGCCACGTTTCCACATCCACCATCGACTCCCCGCCGATCCCGAAGGCGGCTACCTCGCCACCCACCGTTCGGGAGCGACTTGCCGCGCTGGGCCAGGGGAATCTCATCGCCTGCCTGACAGTGGGCATGATCATTGTCAGCGGGATCTTCGTCGACGGCATGTTCACTGTCGACAACTTCGCCACGCTCGCCCGCCTCAGCGCTCCGCTGGGGATCCTCGCCCTGGCTTCCGCGATCGTCATCATGACCAAGAACGTCGACCTCTCGGTCGTCGCGGTCGTGGGCATCGCGGGTATGGCCACGGTCCACCTCTGGAGCAGGTACGGCTTCAGTGAGCTGACGGCTGTCCTGACGGTCGTGTTGATCGCCGCGGTCATCGGGTTGCTCAACGGCTGGCTGGTCGCATACGTCGAAATTCCCGCGCTGTTCGTGACGCTCGGGACCTGGAAGCTCTTCGAAGGCGTCTTCAACGTCACCCTGTTGAAGAACCAGAACTACATACTTCCCCGCGACTCCTCGTTGTTGGCCTGGATCGGACACGGGTACGTGCCGATCGCAGTCGCCGCACTGGTCTTCGTCGGCGGCTGGGCCTTCATCAAGCACACCTCCCACGGTCAGTTGCTGCGCGCGATCGGTGACAGCCCCGCCGCTGCCCGCCTGACGGGTGTTCCGGTCCGTCCGCTCGTGGTTTCGGCGTTCGTCATCGCAGCCCTGCTCGCCGCGCTCGTCGGTCTGCTCGTACTCGGCATCAACGGTGGCTACAGCAAGGCCTACGGCTCGGGCCAGGAACTCATGTTCAACGCGATCACCGCAGCGGTCATCGGGGGCGTCTCGCTGACCGGCGGCAAGGGGACGATCTTCGGGGTGCTGGCCGGCACCGCCTTCATCTCGGTCTTCGTGAACCTCATGACGCTGTTGAACGCGAGTGTCGTCACGAGCGTCGTCGTCCAGGGACTGATCCTGCTCGCCGCCCTCGCCTTCGATGCCTGGCTCAATCCCCGGGACGAGGAAACGGCGAAGTCGGACGATCTCTGATTCTCCTCCTCCACCTGCTCGACACTCATATCGCATCAGGACGGCCATGAAGAAACTAAGAATGATAACCGCAATCATCGCTCTCGCGGCGGCCCTGAGCACCACGGGCTGCACTGTCAGCGCGGATTCGTCCGTGCGGGACGCGGGGGCCGCCGGCGACGGAAACAGCGGCGGTCTGCCCACCGTCGTCGACGGTGCCAAGGCTCGTTCCCTCGTGCACGGCAGCGTCAAGGGCAAGAAGATCGCCTACATTCCGATGACCCTGCAGTTCGAACTGACGAAGTTGTGGGGCGAGCAGTTCCGCGCGATATTCGGCACGCTCGGCGCCGAGTACTCCCAGGAAGACGCGAAGAACGACGTCGACGCCCAGATCCGTATGATCGACTCGAGGATCGACGACGGCGTCGACATGCTCATCATCCAGAACCCGGACGTCGGGGTGCTGTCGCAACAGGTGCGGCGCGCTCAGGAGAAGGGCATCTACGTCATCAGTGTGAACGTCCAGGGCAACCAGTCCTCGGACGCCTATGTGGGCGCCGACTACACGGCCATGGCGAAGGACCTCGCCGGACGGATGGCGGACGACTGCACAGCCGCCGGCAAGAAGAAGGTCGCCGTCGTCAGTGGCTTCGCCACCGACTCCAACAGCATCGACGCCGACAAGGGATGGCTGCCGGTGTTCGCGGCGCGCGGGCTGCAGGTCGTCTCCGAGCAGCAGAGCAACTACGACTCCACCAAGGCCAACCAGATCGCCACGGCTGTGCTGCAACAGCACCCCGACCTGTGTGGTTTTGCGGTGATCTTCGATGTCACGTCTCTCGGTGTCGCCAAGGCCATCGAGTCCGCGGGTGCGCAGAGCAAGGTAGGCGTCTACAACCTCGATGCCTCCAGCGTGTGGTGCGACGCGCTGGCCGACGGACGGGTGACGGTGGGTGCCGCGTACAACGCCTCAGGGATCGCGGTGGCCGCCGCCTACGCCGCGCAGGAGCTCTTCCTGGTGGGCAACCCGCCCGGGTCGCGACGTGTCATGGGCTACGTACCGCACGTCCTGGTCGACAAGAAGAACTACACGACAGCACCGGGGGCCTGCTATGGCGCCAAATGACGCGACTCGGCAGAGCTCGTCCAGCGGCCAGGCGGGGTGGTGACGTTGGCGATCAGAAGAATCGACGGTTTCTCCCTGACCGGCCGTCCGTCACTGGCTCGGTTCGCCCCGAAGCGGACGGTCGGCGACCTGCTGGCAAAACCGTGGATGGAAGGCGCGGTCCCCGTCGTCCTGGCGCTCGTGCTCGGGCTCGTGGTCGTGGGGACCACGCCGGAGATCCTCGCGGGCGGTGACCGCTCCATCATCCTCTCCCGCTTCGCGGAGGCGGGGCTGCTGGCCATCGCCCTGACCCTGGTTCTGATCGGTGGTGGCTTCGACCTGTCCGTCGGCGCCATCATGGGCATGGGTGCCATCGGTAGCCTGGTGCTCTTCCGGGTCTACGAGTTACCGGTCGAAGTGGTCGTGGCCACCACGCTCCTCGGCGGCATGGCGCTCGGCGCCATCAACGGCTTCCTGATCGCGGTCATCAAGACGAGACCGTTCATCACCACGCTCGTCACCGCTCTGACCTTCCGCGCCCTGATCCAGCTGGTGCAGGGGCACTACAGCCAAGACCTGCTGCAACCCCGGCGCGAGATCAACTGGATCTTCATCGGGCACGGTAGGGTCGCCGGGATCCCGACGAGCTTCTTCTGGCTGGCTCTGCTCCTCGTATTCACTCACCTGATCCTCACCCGCTCGAAGTGGGGATGGTGGCTGACGGCCATCGGCAGCGACCGGAGATCAGCTCGTCGTAACGGCATACCCGTCAACGCGATGTCCTTCCTGAGCTATGTCGCCAGTGGACTGTTGTGTGCGTTGGCCGGGCTGTTCATGGCCGCCCGCCAGGAGAGCACCTCCGCCAACGTCGCTTCGGGCTACGAGATCATCGCGCTCACCGCCGTCGTGCTGGGTGGCGTCAGCCTGCGTGGCGGTCGTGGTTCCGTGATCCGGGCGGTCACCGGGGCTTTGATCGTCGCGCTGCTCGGGCAGGCTGTCTTCCGTCAGGGCTGGGACGGCTCGATGGAGACCATCGCCATGGCGCTGCTGTTGCTGGTCTTCGCCGCGCTGGACCTGAAGTGGGGCAAGCACCGGAACACCCTTGCCGGCAAGCTGGCCATCTCGCCCTTCTACTACAAGCCCGGGCCCCTCGAGGACGTCACGGACCAGAAGAGCAAGTGGGCGGTCAACGACGCACTCTCCGACGCGCTGCCCATCGGTCTCGGGAAGATCGAGGGGGCCGAGGACTGCGTAGTCGACGACGAGGGCAGCGTCTACTGCGGCGATCGCCGCGGATGGATCTGGAAGTTCTCGGGCGAGGACTACGAGCACGCGGAAATCTATGCGCGCACCGGCGGCACGCCCTTGGGGCACGTCTGGGACGCGGACAAGAACCTCGTCGTGGCGGTCAGTGGGATCGGTGTCTGCCGGATAAATCCCGACCGAGGGGTGGAGTGGGTGGCGACGCGGGCACCGCGCACCAGGTTCCAACTGTACGACGACTCCGCCCTGCGCTTCGCCGACGACCTGGACATCGCGCCGGACGGCTCGATCTACTTCAGCGACGCTTCGACACGGGTCGACACCTCCAATTACCATTCTCTGGTGGCGGAGTACCGGCCCAACGGCCGGGTCCTCCGGGTGGATCCGGACAACGGCTCCGTCGAGACCGTCGTCACGAAGCTGGCAGCCGCCAACGGCATCGCCACGTCGCACGACGGCCGGTCGATCCTGATCGCCAGCACGTTGACCTTCCGGGTCGACCGGCTCTGGATCAGCGGACCCAAGCAGGGCCAGCTCGAACCGGTCCTGGAGAACCTGCCCGGCGCCCCCGACAACATCAACCGGGCGTCCGACGGCAACTACTGGCTCAGTTTCGTCGGGATGCGTACGCCGTTCTCCGACCTGGTCCTGAGGCATCCGGAGTTCCGTCTCCGGATGACCAAGCACCTTCCGGTCGATGACTGGATCGTTCCCCAGTGGAACATCTCCTGCGTGGTCAAGTTCTCCGAATCTGGGGAGATCCTCCGGGTGCTCTGGGACCAGGCCGGCGAACGGCATCCCATGGTGACGTCGATGAGTGAGCACCGCGGCTACCTGTATCTCGGTGGCCTGGAGAACAACCGGATCGGACGCATCAAGTTGTCCCCGGAGGAAGTGGGCCCGATCGACCCGTATGCGATCCCGGGTACGTCCCGGCCGGTGTCGAACCCTGTCGAGGAGGTGCCAGCATGAGCCAGTGGCGGAGGGATCTCCTCGAGTGGATCAGTCCCGGTCGCGTCCGACGCTCAGCCATCCCGCCTTTGGAGGCCGGGCTGCGACCGGACGACCGGCTGGACCGGGCGCCTCAGTGGGGTGGTCCGTTCGACCCCTTGATGCTGGACGACGTCGCACTCCTGGGGAACGACCTCGTCGTGACCGCAGCGAACAAGGTGTTGCGCTGGGACGGTGAGCGGTTCGTCGCCCTCGTTGAGCTGCCTGACCGGGCTGGTGCGATCACGCCGGTTCCGGACGGGGTGGTGGTGGCCGTCGACGGCCTGGGCCTGGTTCGGGTGTTCGCGGATGGCACCACTGAGGCGGTATCCACGGATACCCGGTTGGCCGGGTGCGTGACCGCGATGACGGCCCTGGTGGACGGCTCTCTGCTGGTCTGCATCGGCTCGACCGAGACCACGGACTGGGCCCGCAACCTCGTGTCCAGGCGAGCGACCGGGAAACTGCTGCGGGTCAGTGGTGGGAACACCGAGGTGGTTGCCACCGAGCTGGCGTGGCCGGCCGGGGTTGCCGCGGACGGCGAGGACGGCTTCTACCTCTCCTTGAGTGCGGCTTACCGGATCGAGCGTCGCTCGCTGGCCTCGTCCCGAAAGCCGGAGGTGGTGCTCGGAAACCTGCCCGCCAGTCCGGGGCGCATCCGGGCGACCGACGTCCCGGGGGAGTGGTGGGTCGCAGCGCCCTACATGCGCAACCGGGCGACCGAGCTGCTTTTAGAGGACGACGACCTCCTGGAGGAGATGGTCAACAAGACGGAGCCCGATTCCTGGCTCGTACCCCGCCTCAGCGTGGAGAACCACTTCCGGGCACCGTTGCAGGTTGGTCAGATTCGGGTCCTGGGCGAGATCAAGCCCTGGGCCCCGCCCCGGACGTACGGGTTGGTGTTCAAGTTCGCCAAATCCGGTCGGGTAATCGAGAGCGCTCATTCCCGCGCGGACGGCGCCAGGCATGGCGTGACCGGAGTCCAGCCGATGCCGGACGGTTCGCTGGTCGTCGTCTGTCGGGGTGCCGGCGCTGTTCTCACGCTAGGAGTTGATGGCTCGTGACCGCGACGTCCAGCACCCCGCCCACCCTGGGTGCCTACGGCCTCACGAAGCGCTATGGCGGCGCGCTTGCCCTCGACGGAGTGACGTTCGAGGTGCACCCCGGAGAGGTGCACGCCCTTCTCGGTGAGAACGGTGCGGGCAAGTCCACCCTCGCCAAGATCATCGCAGGGGTGACCCAGCCTGACGAAGGTGACCTGCGGGTGGCCGGGGAATCGGTGCGGTTCGGCGCGCCGGTCGATGCCTCGGCGGCGGGAATCGCGATGGTGTACCAGGAGAACTCCCTGGTCGACGCGATGACCGTGACTCAGAACCTGTTCCTGGGCAACGCCGGCGTGGTGAACCGCATCGCCTCGCTCAATGTGAAGGCCCGCCACCTGCTTGAGTCGCACAACTTCCACATCGAGCCGACGGCGATCGTGGCCAACCTGGGGGCCGCGCAGAAGCAGATGGTCGAGATCGCCCGAGCGGTGCATCAGGAGGCCCGGCTGATCATCTTCGACGAGCCCACGGCATCCGTCACCCCGGAAGAGGCGCAGCAGCTCTTCCTGTCCATGCGGACGCTCAAGTCGCGCGGCGTGGGGATCATCTTCATCACCCACAATCTCGAAGAAGCGCTACAGCACGCGGACCGAATCACCGTCATGCGCGACGGGGTCGTACAAGCGACCGAACCGACCGCACAGATGACACGCGACAAGATCGTCAGGTTGATGGTCGGTCGCGACGTGGAATACGCGCGACACAGTGGGACCGCGGAGCCCGGAGTGGACCCCGTTCTCGAGATCGACAACGTCACGATGGGGCGGGTCGTACAGAACATGTCGTTCTCCGCCTACGCCGGGCAGGTCGTCGTGCTGGCGGGCCTCGTCGGCGCAGGTCGTACCGAGACGGCGATGATTGCGTGCGGCGAACTCAAGCGACGCCGGATCGGCGGCGGTGAGATCCGCCTCAACGGCAAGCCGGTTCGCTTCCGCACGCCGCGGGAAGCCATCCGGCACGGCGTCGTCTACATCACCGAGGACCGCAAGAACCTGGGCATCTTCACGGACCTGACGATCTACCAGAACATCTCGATCGGCCATCTCGGCACGGCCCATCCGATGCCGCCCTGGATCAGGCCGAAGAAGCTGAGGGAGATCGGCAGCGCGCTCGTGGAGAGGTTCCACGTGCGCACGCTCAACCCGGGCAAGGCCAAACTCGTCGAACTCTCGGGTGGGAACCAGCAAAAGGTACTGCTGGCCAAGGGCCTGACCAAGACGCCCAAGGTGGTCATCTTCGATGAACCGACCCGGGGAGTCGACGTCGGTGCGATCGAGGACATCCATGCCGCGATCCGGGGTTACGCCGAACAAGGTGTAGCCGTGATCGTGATCTCCTCGTACCTGCCCGAGGTGCTCTCGTTGGCGGACCGCGTCCTGGTGGCACGGGGTGGACGGGTTGTCGCGGAGTTCTCGGGTGACGAGGCGACGGAGGAGTCGATCATGTTCGCTGCCGTCCACTGAGTGGGGGAGTGTCGAGTTAGCGGCTGATCGTGGTCGTTGGACGGTCAGTGGTTGGCCGGGGTGAGCCTGCCCTCGAGGACGAGCGGGAAGGCGTTCAATGGCGCCTTCCCGCGCATGGCCCATGGCCAGTGACCCGACCCGGTCTGGGCCGTGTTTCATGCGCAAGCGACCGGGCCGTCCCGGCCGAGGCCAGCCCTGCTGGTCGGCCCTCGATAGATTGGTCGCCATGTCTGCACTGGAGAACCTCGACGGGTGGGAGTCGCTGTCGCCGGAGTTGCGGGACCGGCTGGCCGCGGCCGACCTGCCGGAATCGCTACGACTCGACGACTGCGACCTGTTTCGACTCGGCCCGGATTTGATCTTTCGGGATGGCATGTTGCGATTCGGCTATGGCACGGATGCGCATGGCGGCGAATTCTGTCTTGACCCGGACACTGGCGCCGTGCAGGTCTTTGATTACAACCAGTTATGGAGGTTCGTGAACTCGTCGGTCGAACTGTACGCCCGCTCGCTACGCCTGGTCGCCGGTCTTGCGCCCGCGATCGTCGGTGGCGACCCAGAAGCCTGGGAAGACGCCATGAACGAGATGCAGCGGGTCATCGCGGAGTGGGATCCGCCGGCGATGATCGGGGACAACTACTGGGACGCCCTCTCATGGGACATCGCTACCGGTAACTATGGTGACCAATCAAACCTTTAGTCGCTTTCCGAAATGTCCGTCGGGGTTACTCACTGGAAATTGACCATCTAGCATCTCTGAGGTCCGGTTGACATTGACGTACCGGATGGCCTCGGCGCGGTCTTCAATGCGCGCTGGGGGCCTATTTGTGTCGCGGTGCCAAGGGGGCAGCGGATCTCATGGGCAACGTCATCAAGGAACGTTCGCGGATCGCGGTACTGACGCGACTCGCGGCGGTCCTGGTCCTGATCTGGTCGGTGATCGGCGGTGCGCCGGCCTCCGCCCACGCGGGGTCGCGGGTCGTCGCGGATTGGCCGATCATCGATTCCCGGTGTCCTCCGGTCACGCCGGAAGGCTTGGTCGGTTACGGGTGCACCAAACTGAGCACCTACCTGCAGGAGGCGCGGCTGGATCTTCGGTACAACCGACCGCCGAAGACCACCGACAAGCTGTACACGAACGTCCGGGGCAACTACGCGATCGCCCAGCTGGAGGATGGCAAGTACATCATCGGCTACAGTGACACAAACAAGCATGCCGAGATCCGGCTGATCGAACAGATGGAGGGCAAGGCTCCGCGCATCGAGTTTGACCCGCAGACCGGCAAGGTGTCGTATAAGGCGGCCAAGGCCTCGCCGATCAAGGAGGGTTACTCCGAGATCGAACCCTGTGCCACGACCTGCAACCCGGCCTTGAAGGCCGCCAAGGTCCGGGACAAGTTCACCTACAGTTACCGGTGGAACCCCCGTCCGGGCGAGGATCGCAAGGTGCTCCACGACCAGACCAACAACCGCAACACCGGTGCGAAGCAGGTCGCGGTCCGGACACTGCTGAACGAGACGAGGGTCTCGGGTCCCATCCTCCCCAAGACGCCGGAGGAGTTGGCCAAGGGCAGCGCGGTCAGCAAGGCGGCCGGCAAGCAAATGGGACCGATCCGGCCGGGTGGCATCGACTTCTCGTCGGTCCAACTGCGGTACGTCACGGACGGCGGCGGATCGAGCGGTGACACGTACTCGTTCGAGACGGTGACCACTCCGGGCCAGGAGTCGAAGGACGGCACCGACCAGATCTACAACGCCGACGAGGCCCTGAACACCTGGATGGCCGTGGAACCCTCGCGGTTCTGGGTGAACCTCAACCCGAGTCAGCCGGACAAGGTGATCGACGATTACCTCGGCCAGACCGAGGTCGGTCGCATCCTGCTCGAGGCCGACCTGGAGTTGAAACGGGCCTGGACGCGATCCCAGGACCCGAAGGCGGCGGTCGGCCGGGAGTACTGGAACCGGATGACCGGCTTAAGCGGGGCCTGCATCCGGCAGTGGATCGTGCCGAAGACCGCGACGATCCGCGAGGAGGGGAACCGCCTCTACATCCTCGACGCGCCGCTCGAGGTGAAGGCCGAGGCGTTCGACTTCACGATTCCCAGCGACCCGAACTTCAAGTGCCCGGCCAATCCGGAACCGTCCATGGCCGTCTACCGGGACGTCCTCCTGCCCGAGTTGAACAAGGCCGTGAACGACGCGGCCCAGTTCAAGGACCTGCGCCGTGTCTACATCAGCCGGGTGGCTGCCGAGTGGTACCGCGACCGGATGACGGCCGACGGCCGGGCGGCCGAGGCCGGTATCGACAGCAACGACGTCACCACGCTGGAACGGGAGGACGACTGGAGTCCGACCGACGTCTTCAACCAGTACCTGAAGGAACTCAACGGCACCACGTACGACCTGCCGAACGGCGTGAAGGTAACCACGGGCGGCGTCGACTTCACCCAGCCGGTGAAGACGGCCAAGCTGAACGACAGTACGTTCAAGGAACAGCACGCGACCCTGCCGACCACGGTCGACAAGTCACTCACCGAGGTCACCAAGACCTCGGACGAGAAGCAGGCCTACCTGGGCGGCTCTGACGAGATCCCCGAATTCGTCGGCTTGAACCAGGCTACCCCGGCGCCGAGCGGCACCGCGGGCGGCCAGGGTGGCGGCTTACCGATCACCGGCGCGCCCATCTTCACCATCGCGGCGGCCGGCATCATGCTGAACCTGATCGGCATGGCGGCCCTGTGGCGCACCCGCCGGGTGCGTTGGGTGGCCAAGAAGTAGGTCATGCGGTCCCGCCGCGCTCCATGCGAGGGGCCGCGGCGGGACCACCGTCAAACGCGCAGTGACCCGGTCAGCGGGTCGTGACCACCGGACTAATCATCGGCGACATCAAGCAGGGCATCACGAGTACCTGCCCATTCGTCAGGCCAGTCGTGCCGCCGGTCCCCGAACTGCGCCCGCGCGGCCGTGCTCTCGTTGTGTTCGTGTATTTCGCCTTCCGGGTGATGTTCCCCGGGTTACCTGGCGCCGGTTGGTTGCAGGGTGGTGCCGGACGGGGCCGACTGGTCGATGTTGGCGGCGTACCGGGCGGCCTCATACTCGTCCGGGTTGCGGTCGCCCAGGCCGGCCTGGATGCGTCGGGTGTTGTACCAGCCGTCGATCACCGGCGTGCTACGCGAGGCCGACCCCGCCGAGGTGTACCGGCAGTTCGGGTTGCGCCTGACCTACCACCCCGAAGAACAGAAAGTCCGCGTCCAGGCACACCCCCAACGCGGACCCATCTGGGGAAAAGGTTCGTGCCCGAGGGGGACACTTACCCGGTGCCTACGCCGTGCGACTCATAGGGGAGTGCCCGCGACTTGGTAGCTTGTTTGAGTTCGCCGGGTGGCTCGGTTGCGCGGGCGTCCGACGGTTCGGGTTCGTGGTCATGGCGCCACCATTGCGAACAGGCGCACAGCCCGGATCAACTCAACTCAGTGCTCCCCATCTGCTCCCCAGGATGTCACTTCCGTCGAGATGGCGGCAGTCCGCATGCCAGCGTGGCCTGCGGAAATACCTTGATGCCAAGATCCTGAAGCTCTGATTGACCACTTCGGTGTGAACGTGGCCGCTGCGGCGCGCTGACCAGCACAAGTGCGAGGCGGTGCAAATCAATCCCGTTCGTTCACTGCAGATGGATACCGTTCGGCGTTGTTCACCGTGGTTCACGCAGACCGCATGCTCCCCGGCTGCTCCCCGGGGAACGCACCGCCGGCGGGAGGTTGATCACCTGGCCGAGTTCGGTGCCCGTGCGCGCGCCGGTCAGATGCCGGTGCGGAGACCTTTCGCCGGCAGATCCGGGGCATCCTCTCGCATCAGCATGGTGGGCTGCGGGACGAGGCGAGTGCGGTCCTCCTCGAACCGTGCTTCGGGCTTGTCTACGGGCACCCGACGCACCCGTCTACCCGTAGAAGTCGAGGTCGCTGGTGCGTGCCAACAGGAACGCTGCGACGGCCAGACCAATGATCACCATGCCGGTGATGAGGCTGTGCGTCGGGGAGTACCAGGACGGCATCAGCTGTTGCAGAGCGGCTCGAAGTGGCGCCGATTCGGTGGCATCCGGTGTGGCGATCGTGTCCACGCTGACGGCCGCGCCGCCGATCAGTCCGAAGGACAACGCCGCGGCGGCCAGCCAGACGCCGCCCCGAGAGGGTCGCGCACGCCGTCGGACCGCCATGGCGAGCACCGCCAACACGGCCAGTCCGACGATCCCGACGGCGACGTTGAACACCATGTGCGACCGGACCGAGGCGATTATCGCCTCGCTGTCTCGCCCGTCGGCCGCGGCACGCACTGCGGGCGCGACCGAGCTGATCTTGGCAAGCCGCCCGAGCGCGATGACTCCGTCGATCAGAAACGCGAGTGAGCACACCGCCAACAGGGTCGTCACCACGGCCACCCGGCGATGAATCGAATCCACGCCCTCGACCATGTCGGCATCCTCCCCCGTATGTCCATTGTGTCTCGATGGTCGAGAGACGCAAAAGCCGGCCGACATCGCGGTCGGCACCGTGTCCTCATATTCGGTCCCGCCGGACGCCGCAGCCATGCTAATCGAACCCGGTAAGCACGTCGACCGCCGGTTCGGCTTGACGTCGGACCGGCCTGATTCGTCGAGGTGATGTTGGCGGCGCCGGGGTTGTCGCGGGCCAGCTGCTCGACCAGGGCGACGATGGCCGGGGCGATCGGATGCCGGCCGGACCAGTGGGGGAAGGTCCAGTGCCGGACGGCCAGTCGCCGATGCCAACGCATGACCGTAGCCGGCGCGACGAGCCGATACATCGTTAAGGCCCCGGGGCAGGAGCCTGATCATCGCGGCGAGCACCGCTCGGTCGGCCCAGTCCAGGCGCGGCTTTGGGTTCTGGCGACGTAGGACCGCATTCTCGTGGCGGAGAACCAGGATCTCGACGTCCTTGGCCACGCTGTTACGGCTCAGAAGAGCAAGCCAGCCGGTAATGCGGAAGAACAGGAGGTACATCAGGCGCAGCGACACGCGTCACGATGACGCCTGACGGCGCACCTGAGCGCCATATTTTCCCACGTCAGCCGCGGTGACGGGGTTCTGGAACCCCGCACCGTCGTCGCGGGCGAGCTGCGTCACCATCTGCAGTATCTGGCGGATCAGCAGGTACACAAGCGACGCGTTCATGGCCTCCATCGTGTCGGCTACGTAGACGTTAAGCACGCATAGGACTGCAGGTCAACCGAGGTAACCCGATTCTCGAGCCCCACAGGCGCGCGGGGCATCTACAGCCACGTCACCCCGGCGATGCGGCAGCGCCTGACCGAGGCGCTGCAACGGCGCTGGGAGTCCCTGCGGTCAACGCCGACCGAGCGGGGGCGGCCGGCCGCCGCGGCATGACCACCGCGCACGGGGACGATCCTGCGGCAGCCGGTTACATCGCTCCCTAGATGATCTTGTGTTCCCATTTGCTCCCTACATAAGGGACACAATGGGAAACGCCCGTTACCGGGCCTCCGGTAGCGGGCGTTTGACCTGTATAAATGCTGGTGGGCGATACTGGGATCGAACCAGTGACCTCTTCGGTGCGAACGTGGACGCTGCGGTGTTGTGACCAGGGCGAGTGCGAGGCGGTGCAGGTCGGCGCCATCCGTTCGCAGCAGTTCGACGCCGTTCGGAGCAGTTCCATGCAGTTCAGGGCGGCCGCGTGCTCCCCATCCGCTCCCCGCGCACGGGGCGGACAGGGTTGCGCTCTTGCCGCATTATCGGACCGTGATTCGTCTCTACGGGCTCTTCTTCGTTGTCGATCTCGTGCTGACGGTGGTTGCGTTGATCGACTGCCTTTCAACCGATGAGCATGCTGTGCGCAACTTGCCGAAGGTGGCCTGGGTCTTCATCGTTCTGCTGTTCTCGCCGGTTGGCCCGATTGTCTGGTTCGTTGCCGGGCGCCCGCAGGACCGTCGCGTCGGACGCGCCGGTCAGTGGCGACCGGGCAACGGGTTCCCCGAGTACGAGCGACCGCGCTCCGTCGGTCCCGACGATGACCCGGACTTTCTGAAAAGCGTGTCTCGACTCCGGCGCGAGGACGAGGAGATGTTCGCCAAGTGGGAGGCGGATCTACGCCGGCGTGAGGAGGAGTTGCGCCGCCGGGAGCGCGAGAACCGGCGCGACTGACCGACGGCGGTGTCCACCGTGGATCGTCTCCCACTGTTGCCGATCCACGAAGCCATCCATGCGCGGGAAATCGACGCGACGGCACTGTATCCGCTGATCATGGCGCCAGCGTCGGGACTTCGATCGGTGCCGCGGTCGACAGCGGATTGTCGGGGGCGAACGGGGCAAGTCGTCGCGCGGGGGTTGCGGGCTGAGATCAGTTCCGCGAAGCTGCTTGGGTTCGTCACCCGGTGATCGACTTAAATTTGGCCATGAGTCAATATCGGACGCCTAGCTTCCGTAGGTCGGCCCGCAAACATCGGTGCCGAATCCCCACCACCTGGAGGTCCGAGCCCATGCCCCGTGCGCTCATAGGGCGAGTCACCGTCGCCTTGTCCTTGTCAGCAGCTGGTTTAGCCAGCCCGTTGTTCGCCGCCGCGGCGTCCGCCAACACGGCGGGGACGGGTCTGGTCATCAGTGAGGCGTACGTCAACGGTGGCTCGTCCGGTGCGAGCTACATCAACAAGTTCATCGAGCTCTACAACCCGACGTCGAGCGCGATCTCGCTCACCGGCGACACCCTGCAGTACCGCGCCCCCACGAGCACCGTCGTGCCGAGCGGTGCGCAGGTGTTCGCGCTGTCGGGGACGGTGGCCGCGCACGGCCACTTCCTCATCCAACTGCCGAGCAACGGCGCCGGCGGCGAATCGCTGCCGGCGCCTGACCTGAACACCGGCGGCAGCATCAACCCGGGCGCGGCCGGTGGCACGCTCTTCATCGCGGCCAGCACCTCGGGCGTGCTCCCCACCGACATCACCGTCATCGACAAGATCGGCTGGGGTAACAGCAACTCCCCGGAGGGAACCGCTGCGACCGGTAACTCGGTCGTCCTGAGCTATCAGCGTGACGCGGCCGGTAAGGACACGGACAACAACGCTGCCGACTTCCACGTTGCCACCCCGACGCCGCAGAACGCGGCGTCCGACGGCGGCACGGCGGCCGTCACGGTGACGAACCCCGGCACCCAGAATGCGGCGATCGGCGCCTCGATCGCGCCGCTGACCCTCAGCGCCTCGGGTGGCACTGCGCCGTACACATGGACGGCGACCGGGCTGCCCGCGGGCCTGGCGATCTCCTCGGCCGGGGTCGTCTCGGGCACCCCGACCGCGGCCGGCATTTCCTCGGTCGTGGTCACCGCGACCGACTCGACCGGCGCGAGCGGCTCGGCGTCATTCGACTTCAACGTCGCGTCCGAGACGAAGGTCCTGCCGATCGCAGAGGTCCAGGGCACGAACACCGACACGTCGCCGTACGTCGACAAGACCGTGACGACCGAAGGCGTCGTGACGGCTGTCTATGCCACCGGCGGGTTCAACGGCTTCTTCATGCAGACTGGCGGCGCCGGCGGCACCGAGGCGGAAGACGCCACGCCGGGCGCCTCCGACGCGATCTTCGTGTTCGGCTCGGACTCGGCCGGCCAGGTCAGCATCGGCGACAGCGTCCAGGTCACCGGAACTGTTGCGGAGTACCAGGGCGAGACCGAGATCACCTTCCCGACGGTCACGAAGCTCGCCAAGGCGCTGCCCCCCGTCAAGCCGCTCGTGATCGCGTGGTCCCACCTCGCGACGGATGCTCAGAAGGAGGCGCACGAGGGCGAACTGATCGCGCCCCAGGGCGACTTCACCATAGCGGACAACTACAACGCGAACTACTACGGCTCCTTCACCCTCGCCGCGGGTGACAGTCCGCTGCGCCAGCCCACCGACGTCGGCGCCGCTGGAAGCGCCGAGGCGCAGGCCGTGGTCGCGGACAACGCCGCCCGGATGGTGACCCTGGACGACGGCTCGAGCTGGAACTACAGCAGCAGCACGTACACCAGTGTGCCGCTGCCGTGGCTCACGCAGAACAACCCCGTCCGCGTCGGCTCGAAGGTCACCTTCCACCAGCCGCTGATCCTCGACTACCGGTTCTCGCTGTGGAACCTCCAGCCGACCCAGCAGGTGACCGACGACGGCCACGCGGTCGCTACCTTCAGCGACACCCGCGCGGCGAACCAGCAGCCGGCCGCCGTCGGTGGGAACGTCCACCTGGCGACGTTCAACGTCCAGAACTACTTCCCGTTGACCGGGGAGGCGTACGTCGCCAAGGGCCTGGGCACCTGCACCTACTACACCGACCGGGCCGGCAACCGCATCACCGTGAAGACCTGCAGCGGCCCCGGCAACAGCGCCGGCCCGCGCGGCGCCGCAAACGACGCCAACTTCCAGCGGCAGCAGGCGAAGATCGTCACCGGTATCAACCGGCTCGGTGCCAGCGTCGTGTCGCTAGAGGAGGTCGAGAACGCCGCGAAGTTCGGCCAGCCGCGGGACGCCGCGCTCGCCGGCCTCGTCGACGCGCTCAACGCCGCCGCCGGCTCGAAGGTGTGGGCGTACGTGCCCTCCCCGGCCGACGACAAGCTGCCGCCGCTCTCCCAACAGGACGTGATCCGTATGGCGTTCATCTACAAGCCGGCGGATGTCGCGCTCGTCGGGTCGTCGGTGGTGCTCACCGGTGACTCGGGCCCCGGCCAGCCGTTCTCGATCGCTCGCCAGCCGCTGGCGCAGGCCTTCAAGAAGGCCGGCGCAACCGACGCCGACGCGTTCCTGGTCGTCGCCAACCACTGGAAGTCGAAGGGCAGCGGGACCCCGCTGTACGACGGCGACATCGAGGACACGTCCTCGCCGGCGGTGAACCAGGGTTCGTACAACGCGACCCGGGTCCGTGAGGCGCAGGACACGACCGCCTTCGCCGCGCAGGTGGCGGCAGGCCTGGGCACGGACCGGATCTTCCTGGTCGGCGACTTCAACGCCTACACGCACGAGGACCCGCTGCGGGTGCTGTACGACAAGGGCTACACCGACCTCGGCTCCACCCTCTCCCCGTCGGAGTACACGTACGGCTACAACGGTCTGCAGGGTTCGCTCGACCACGTGCTGGCCAGCGCGGCCGCACGCGCGCTGGTCACCGGGGCGGACGTGTGGCAGGTCAACGCCCAGGAGGCGGTGGCCTACGGCTACAGCCGCTACAACTACAACGCCACCCTGCTGTTCAACGGCAGCGACCCGTTCTCTGCGTCGGACCACAACCCGGTCGTCGTCGGGCTGAACGCGCCGGTGACGCCGCCCGTGCCGGCCTGGAGCGCCTCGAAGGTGTACAACACCGGCGACAAGGTCTCCTACGAGGGCTCCACGTGGCAGGCCCTCTGGTGGACCCAGAACCAGGCCCCGGGCGACCCCTACGGCCCGTGGCAGGAGATGGCGACCGCCGCTGACGGCACCGCCATCTGGACCGCGTCGCGCATCTTCGACACCGGTGACACCGTCGTCTACCAGGGCAAGAAGTACGTCGCGCAGTGGTGGACCCGTAATCAGCTCCCCGGCAAGCCGAACGGCCCGTGGAAGAGCGTCGGCTGATCCGACGGAAGCGCAAGCCGGGGCCGCCTTCCACGCGAAGGCGGCCCCGGTCCTATTGCGCGACCTTGGAAGTCTCCAGTGGCTATCACGCGCGTGGACTTCCAAGGCCAACGCCAATCAGGCGAAGATCCATACGTGCCGCGTCGGGTGACGCCTGATATCCCGGCCTGGTGACGATGATCGCCTCGGTCCGAATCACCTGGGTGTAGCGGCCGGACGGGTTTGCTGCGGCCAACGCCTGACGTAGCTCGGCCTCGTAGGCGTCCTTGTCGTCGCCGAGCAGCGCCGGTGACTGGGTCCCCGTGACGTGGTCCACCCGGTGTATGAGGATGCCTTCCAGAATGACGTGGTATCCGCGGTCCGAGCGGTAGCGGCGATAACGGCCGGCGCGACCGGGTTGGTCCCGCTGTGGTCATGCTCGCACAGCACGACCTGCTCGGCCTGTGGGTGCCAGAAAGTCGTCCGTCGCAGCTGAGCTTGGTTTCGGGGGCCGGTGCTTGTCGGGATGATCGGGGTGTGGCACTGCGACTGGTCTACCTGGTGTTCTCGCGGCTGATGCAGTGGGTGGTGTTGCTGGCCCGAGACTCGGCGGCCAGAGACGTCGAGCTTCTGGTGCTGCGTCACGAGGTGGTGGTGCTGCGGCGTCAGGTCGCTCGGCCGCGGGTGGACTGGGCCGACCGGGCGGTGCGGGCCGGCCTGGCACGGCTGCTGCCCCGCCGATTGTGGGACGGGTTGTTCGTGTGGCCGGGCACGCTGCTGCGCTGGCATCGGGACCTGGTCCGCCGCCGGTGGACGTATCCGAGTCGACGCGGCCGGCGACGGCGGTCACGCTCAGCTGTCCTTGATCTCGACGTAGAAGAAGTCGTTGTCGTAATAGAGGATACGGTCGTCGTTGTAGTACATGCGCAGTGCGATACCTGTTTTCCGTTGTTGCCAGTCGGTACGGCGCGGACCGAGAAGTCCCAGTCGGGGCTGGCCGCGCCCTGCTTGGTTGACGCGAACGGGAACTCGTCACACTGCTCACCGGGACCGGGTGGCTGGGGGAGTCCGGTGTCCTGGCACGGGGCGGTCCGCTGGCAGGCCCGGTCCTTCTCGGCGCTGTTGGCGAGCCGATCCGGGCTGTTGTACGAGACGCGTTCGAGGTAGTTGTTGTCCAGATTCCCGACGTAGCGGCCGGGGATGCGCTTGTCGCGGCCCGGGATCCGCGGGTAGGTGTCGTTGGGATGCTCGAACGCGAACTTGATGTGCTCGGCGACGGCGTGCACGTCGGTTGGCGTGCTGTCCGTGTTGTTGATCCGGTACTGCAGGTGCGGCACGACGTCCCACATCACGTACGCCTTCGGCCGGCCGGCGAAGTAGTCGGCGGAGTCGCACCGAATGAAGTGGTCGCTGGATAGCGCTGTCCCGCTGTCTTGGTAGGTGGCCTTGAACACGAACGGGTGGAACAGCACCTTGTCGGTGATGGTGCCCACGTCTTCGTTCGAGGTCACCCAGTAGCTGGTCCAGCTGCCGCTGCCCGCGTCCGCGCTCCACTGCGCGGCGGTCTTGGTGACCGGCGGGCCGAGGATCCCGTGCGGACCTCGAACGACATCCGGTAGTCGTTGCCGCATACCTCGCAAACCGCCATGCGTCGAGCGTGCGCCCCGCGGCCCGACCCGGCAACCAGAGGGCGGCTCGCGGCGGCCGACCCGCTCGTGATCTAGGGTGGGCGGTATGACCAAACCGACGGTTGACTTCCCCGAGGGCGACGCGCCGACCGAGCTGCAGATCAAGGACCTGGTCGTCGGTGAGGGCGCCGAGGCGAAGGCGGGCGACCAGGTGGTGGTGCACTACGTGGGCGTGGCGCACTCGACCGGGGAGCAGTTCGACGCCTCATGGGACCGGGGCTCACCGTTCACCTTCCCGCTCGGTGGCGGCCGGGTCATCGCCGGCTGGGACCAGGGCGTGCAGGGAATGCGGGTCGGCGGGCGCCGGCAGCTGACCATCCCGCCGCACCTCGGGTACGGCGACCGCGGCGCGGGCAACGTCATCAAGCCCGGCGAGACCCTCATCTTCGTCGTCGACCTGCTCGGGGTGCGGTAAACCGCGGTTTCAGTAGACCGGCGGGGTCATCACCCAGAGCGCCGTCGTCGGCTCGGGCCCCGGGTTGTGGTACGTGTGGGGCAGTTTGGGGTCGAGCAGCAGCGCGTCACCCGTGGCGAGGCGGTGGGACTCGCCGTTGACGCCCACGTCCAGCTGTCCCGTGAGAACGATGATGCACTCCTCGTCGGCGGCGTGCGTGTACGGCTCGTCGCCCGAACCCTTGCCCACCGCGATGGCGGAGTACACGATCTGCAACGTCTTGGCGCCCGGCGGCGTCAGCAGGTAGTCGTCGAGTGAGCCGGCCGGATGGGCCATCCGTTTGCGCTCTCCGGCCCGGACCACCATTCCGCTCGTCTCGGTGCCGACGAACAGCGAGGCGACGCTCTCGCCCAGGGCGTCGGCGATCCGGCGCAGGGTCGCCATCGACGGGTTGGCGACGCCGCGCTCCACCTGGGAGACGAAGCTCTCGGACACCCCGACCTCGTCGGCGAGTTTGCGCAGCGTAACGTCCTTACGCCGGCGCACCTCGCGGATGCGCTGTCCCAGCGTCTGGGCAGGGCCACGGGTCTGGTTGGTCAAGGGGAAGCCGATCTGTCGGGGTACGCGAGTGTCAATTCGACCATAGTGCCGCCGGCGCCGCGCCGGATACGCGGCACGCGCCCGAGATGGCCGGTGCCGGTCGGCGCGCCTTTTTCACCCCCGCGGCGGATGCGGGAAATTTCGGCCGTTGCGGGTCTTGTGTGCGTCAGTTCACTGAAGTAATTTCTCGAGAACTGAAGTAGAACTACAGTTCGGCGGCCGGCAACCGGTCCCGGCGGTGCCAAGATCAGGAGTTGACCTTGAGTACGCGAGGGCACGTAGAAGTCGCCGGTGCCGGTCTGACGGGGCTCGCGGTAGCGACCGCGCTGGCACACCGTGCCTGGTCGGTCAGCGTAACCGAGCGCGGGCGGGACCTGCGCGGAATCGGCGCCGGAATCCGCCTCTGGGCGTAATCGGCGTCCCTGCCCGGCACGGCGCAGCCACTCCGAACCCCGAGGTCGAGGCCGACGAGCGGATCACCGTCACCGAGGCCCGGCGACTGTTCATCGCGGCCGCCCGCGCCGGCTGGACGGCTGGGAGATCGGCTCACTGGAGTGGGGCTAGCGAATCTTGCCGTCGGGAGACCTTCCGTCGGGACACCGGCGAGTCGTGAACGCGGGCCAAGCAAGCGGCAACTCTTACCAATGAAGGGCACACATAGATGGCACGTAACGGACCGGGCGCACAGCAGGGGATTTCGGGTGTCGAAACCAGATCCATCGACTACATCCCGCTGAACGAACGCCACGGCAAGGCCTGGGAGCAGGGGCCGTTCTGGATGACCGGCGGCATGGTCCTGCCGTCTCTGCTCATCGGCTTCATCGGCCCGTCGATGGGGCTCGGGCTGGGCTGGACGCTGCTCGCCCTCATCGCCGGCATGGCGTTCGGTACCCTGTTCATGGCGCTGCACGCCAACCAGGGCCCGCTCCTGGGGCTGCCCCAGATGATCCAGTCCCGGGCCCAGTTCGGCGCCCGCGGCGCGATGTTCCCGATGCTGGTGGCGGTCTTCATCTACATCGGCTACAACGTCTTCTACTTCATCCTGTGCGGCGACGCCATCTCGGTGGTGCTGCCCGGCGGCAAGGTCTGGTACGTCGTCTTCTCGGTCATCGCGCTCGTCATCGCGATCGTCGGTCACGACCTGCTGCACACCTTCCAGCGGTGGTCGAGCTACTTCATCATCGTCGTCTTCGCGATCCTCACCATCGTCATGATCGTGCACTACCCCGTGCACGGCGCCACCCCGGTGGCCAGCGGCTGGTCGTTCAAGGCGTTCCTGGTGCAGTTCGCCGCGGCGGGCGGGTACCAGATCAGCTACGCCATCTACGTGTCCGACTACTCCCGGTACCTGCCCGAGGAGACTCCCCAGCGCAAGCTGATCGGCTGGACCTTCGTCGGCGCGATGGTCGGTGCCGGCTGGATGGGCTGCCTCGGGGCGCTGATCGGGGCCTACATCAAGGAGCCGGACGCGATCAGCGCGCTGCACCAGGTGGGTGACTACCTGTTCCCCGGCTTCGGCGCGATCATCGCGCTGAGCACCATCCCCGCGATGGTCGGCACCTCCGGCGTCAACGCCTACGGCGCCATGCTGACCGGCGCGACCATCGTCGACGGTGTCCGGCACGTGCATCCGACGCTGCGGATGCGCATCGTCGGCCTGCTCATCGTCAGCGTGATCGGCACCGTGCTCACCCTGGTCATGCCGGCGAACTACCTGGGCGCCTTCAACACGTTCCTCGGCATCATGGTCTACCTGCTGGTGCCGTGGACCGCGGTGAACCTGGTGGACTTCTACCTCGTCCGGCGCGGCCACTACAGCGTCGAGGACATCGTCAACCCACGTGGCGCGTACGGCCAGTGGTCCTGGCGGGGGCTCACGGCGTACTTCGCCGGGTTCATCGCCATGATCCCGTTCTTCTCGCTGAGCTTCTACGTCGGGCCGGTGACGAAGGCGCTGGGCGGCGCGGACTTCTCGTTCGTGGTGGGTCTGCTCGTCGCCGGGGTGCTGTACCTGCTGATCTGCCGGAACCTTCGGGCCACGGAGTCCTACCAGCGTGGCTCGGGCGCGGAGCGCCAGGTCGTGGCGCTGTAAGGCGAACAGTTCGCACGCGTCGCCGGCGGTCGGATTCGGACCGCCGGCTTCGCGCGTGCGGTGAACACCCGAACATCTCGAAAGACAGGTAAGGATCGATGCAGCAAGACGCGCAGGCAGCCGACGAGGTCATCTTCGCCGACCAGGTGCTGACGATGGGCGGCCGGGAGATCTCCGGTCCGGCGGCCGTGGCCATCCGGGACGGGCGGATCCTGGACGTCGTCCCTCGCGAACGCGCCGGGGACCACATCGGATCGCGCACCCGGGTCCTCGATGCCGGGCGGCGCACGATAATGCCGGGCTTCGTCGACGTACACGCACACAGCGAGGTCGCGGCCCGCACCCGGTACCTCACCGTCGACTGCCGCGCCCCGGAGTGTGCCACGATCTCCGACGTCCTGGACACGCTCACCGACGCGCTGCCGCAGGCGCGTGACGGTTGGCTCGTCGGCGAGGCCAACCTGTTCTACGACCAGAAGCTCGCCGAGAAGCGCTTCCCGACCCGTGCCGAGCTCGACTCGGTCAGCCGTACCGTGGCCATCGCGTTGCGCTGCGGCGGGCACCTCACCGTCCTCAACAGCCGGGCCCTTGAGCTCGCCGGCATCGACGCCGACTACCAGGCGGTGACACACAGCATCACCGGTATGCCGACGGTGGAGCGGGACGCGGGCGGCGTGCCAACCGGCATCGTCAAGGAGATGGACAACCTCCTGCCGCTTCCCGGCCTCGGCGCGGACGAACTGCGCACGGCCATCGCCGAGGGCATCACGGAACTGTTCACGCGTCACGGTGTGACCACCATCGGCGAGATCTCCGAGACCGTCGACGGCATGCGCCACTACGACGCCAACCTCGCCGCCGGGACGCTGGCCGCCCGCATGCACTTCTACCTGTGGGTGCCCGGCACCGTCTCGCTCGACCAGGCGTGCGACCACCGCTCGTGGCTGCGATTCGACTCGCCGGAAGACCTGATCCGGGTGCAGGGGGTGAAGATGTTCTCCGACGGCGGGTACTCCGCCGCCAGCGCCGCCATGAAACGGCCATACGCGCTCGACCCGCACGGCCACCACTGCGGCGCGGTGGCGCTGAGCGCCGAGCAGCTCGCCGAGGCGCTGCGGCGCACGGCCGAGGCCGGCCTTCAGCTGGCCGTGCACGCCAACGGCGACCGCGCCCAGGAGGAGGTGTGCGCAGCGTTCGAGGGCATCCAATTGCCGGCCGGAGCGCTGCGGCCCCGGGTCGAGCACGCCGGGAACTTCGTGCCGGACTACGAGTGGGCTACCGAGGCGTGGCGGCGCGCCGGCATCATCCCCGTACCGCAGCCCGTCTTCCTGTACAACTTCGGCGAGTTCATCCCGACCTACGTGGGGGAGTACGCGCGCCGCGGCCAGTTCCCGTTCCGGCGCCTGCTCGACGACGGGTGGCCCATCTCCGGCAGCTCCGACGTCTGGATCGGCTCCGAGCAGCGGCAGACGAACCCGTTCTTCAGCATCGCCTGCTGCGTGAGCCGCCACTCGTTCCACGGTGACCCGATCGAGCCGGACCAGACGATCAGCCGGATCGAGGCGTTGCGCATGCACACGCTCAACGCCGCGGCGGCGATGGGGCAGGACGGCAACCGCGGCTCGCTCGAGCCGGGCAAGTTCGCCGACCTGATCATCGTCGACCGTGACCCGCTGACCTGCGCCGAGGACGAGATCGCCGGAATCGAAGTCGATCAGGTCTTCCTCGGCGGTCGCTCGGTCCACGTCCGTGCCGGCGCCCAGGATGTCACCGCATGAGCCCCGACATGACAGGAGACCAGGTGCAGCCGAACTGGATCGCTGGTCTTCCAGCGCGGTCCGACGACGTTCTCGAGGTCGTCCACCCGTGGGACGGCCGACCGGCGGGTCTGGTCAGCCTCGCCACGCCGGAGCAGGTCGAGACGGCGGTCGCCGCCGCCGACGCGGTGCGGGGCGCCGCCGCTGCGCTACCGGCCCACGTGCGGGCCGGCGCCCTCGACCACGTCCACGGGCGACTGCTCGAACGGGCCGACGAGATCGCCCGTCTGATCACCGCCGAGTCCGGTAAGCCCCTGAAGTGGGCGCGGGCCGAGGTCTCCCGCGCGGCGGCGGTGTTCCGACTGGCGAGCGAGGAGGCCCGCCGGTGGAGCGGCGAGCTGCAGCGGCTCGACACCGACCCGGGCGGCACCGGCCGGGTTGCGATGATCCAGCGGGTCCCGCGCGGACCGGTCCTGGGCGTCGCGCCGTTCAACTTCCCGCTGAACCTCGTCGCGCACAAGATCGCCCCGGCGATCGCGGTCGGCGCGCCGATCGTGCTCAAGCCCGCGCCGAAGACGCCGCTGTCCGCGCTTGTGCTGGGGGAGTTGTTGGCCGAGACCGACCTGTCGGCCGGCATGGTCTCGGTGGTCGTCGTGCCGAACGAGCGCGCCGCCGACCTGGTCGCCGATCCGCGACTGCCGGTCGTGTCGTTCACCGGCTCCGGGCCGGTGGGCTGGGCGATCCGGGACGCCGTCCCGCGCAAGCACGTCACCCTCGAACTCGGCGGTAACGCCGCAGCCGTGGTCTGCCCGGACTGGAGCAGCGACGCCGACCTCGACTGGGCGGCATCGCGCATCGCGACCTTCGCCAACTACCAGGCCGGACAGTCCTGCGTGTCGGTGCAGCGGGTGCTCGTGGACCGGTCGGTCGCCGACCGGTTCCTCGACCGACTCGTGGCGGCCGTGCGTGCGCTGCGTACCGGCGACCCGTGGGACGAGACCACCGATGTCGGTCCGCTCATCGACGTCGGTGCCGCCGAGCGGGTCGAGGAGTGGGTGCGGGAGGCGGTCACGGCCGGCGCCACGCTGCTGACCGGCGGTACGCGCGACGGCGCCACCGTCGCGCCGACCGTGCTCGCCGACGTGCCCGCGGGCGTGAAGCTCTCCGGCGAGGAGGTCTTCGGGCCGGTGCTCACCGTGACGACCGTCGACGGGGTCGACGCCGCGTTCGCGACGGTCAACGACTCGCGGTACGGGCTGCAGGCGGGCGTGTTCACCCACGACCTCCGGGTCGCGTTCCGGGCGCAGGCCGAGCTGGAGGTCGGCGGTGTCATCGTCGGCGACGTGCCGAGCTACCGCGCCGACCAGATGCCCTACGGCGGCGTCAAGGAGTCCGGCGTGGGCCGCGAGGGCGTGCGTTCGGCGATGGAGGACCTCACGCACGAGAAGGTTATGGTGCTCGCCCAGCTCTCATGATCGTGAAGGATTCGGGGCGTCATGACGCCCCGAATCCTTCACGATCACGTTGTGCAAAGGGGCGGGAGTGGCGTATGCCGCTCCCGCCCCCTTTGGGTCTGTGTCGACTACTTGGCGACCTTGCCGACCAGTTCGGCGCCCGCGTGCGCGGCGACGTTCACCTTCGCCTGCCACGGTTTCGACTTGCCGGCCGCCCAGATGAGCGCGGAACGGACATCGGCCAGCTGGCGGGGCCAGCGCGTACCGACCTTGCCGTAGAGGCGCGAGTACTTCTGCGTCGCGTCGGTGACGGGGCGCTGACGCGCTTCCCAGCCGAGGAGGGCCGACGGGATGTTGGTGGCGCCCTCGAGCATCATCGCCAGTGCGTAGCCGTTGGTCATCGCCAGGCACGCGGCCTGGCCCAGGTTCGGCGACATCGCGCTCGCGGCGTCGCCGACGAGCGCGACGTGGCCCTTGACCCAGCCGTGGCAGCGGACGTCCGCAAACGACGCCCAGCGGGAGACGTTCGGGATCCGGTTGAAGAAGTGGCGCAGGTGCGGGAACGACGCGCTCCACGACTCCACGTTGAACGGGCGCTCGCGACCGGCGAGGTCGGTCGACGGGCAGCAGGTGTAGATGTAGACCTGCTCGTCGGAGACGGGCGTGATGCCGACGCGGCGGCCGCCGTTCCAGTACTCGAGCGCGTGGTTGACCGGGTCGTGCGGGAGCCGTGGGACCAGGTGCCGGCTGCAACCGTCCCTGAGGTCCTTGACCTCGATGTTCAGCCCGATGGAGTTGCGCACCGCGGAGCCCACGCCGTCGGCGCCGACGATGAGGTCGGCCTTGTGCGACGTGCCATTCTCGAGGAACAGTTCGCCATCCTCGGAGGCGCCCGCGACCAGCGAGTTTGTGACGATCTCGACGCCGGCGCGCTTCGCGGCGTTGCCGAGCGCGCGGTGCAGGTCCGTGCGCAGCACGGTGTAGAGGCGTACGTCGTCGGACTTCATCCAGTCGTCCTGGATGGGGCGCTGGCGCTCGTCGAACAGCCGCCAGCTCTCGATGCGCTCGGCACGGCCGAGGGCCTCGTCGAAGGCGCCGAGATGCTCGAGGACGCGAACCGCGTTCTCCCACATGAAGATGCCGGCGCCGATCTCGCGCAGCTCACTGCCACGTTCGTGGAGGCGAACGCTCCACCCGCGCTGCGCGAGCGCGGTAGCTACGGTCAACCCACCGAGTCCTCCTCCGGCGACCTCCGCATGACGCACTCCAGATGGCATTCGAACGTCCTTCCACCAACACAGGCATATTGAGAATCGACGCGGCTGCTCCGCAGTCGGATCGTGCTGTAGACCGCGCGTGGGACGCCGCTCACGTGAGCCGCGTGCAGACCGTAATCAGTCTGAAGACGACATGTCAAGGGATGAAACCGTCGTAGCTCGTGTGTTTCATGGCGCTATCAGTCTCCGTGGGGGCCACCAGCTCGCCCGTTCGGTCGAAACAAGGCGTCAGTTGCGGGCTGGAGCGGCTACTCGTCGCGGTAAACGGCCGAATTCCGCCGCTGTACGCGCATCTGGTGGCTGGATATCGTCGATTCCATGAAATGAGAGCACCATCGGGCCGATAGAGTTCGGTACACGGGAGTCGCTGGCGGTCCGTAACCACCCGGCCGGCCACGCGTCGCGAACTCGAGGAGGACAGCCGGTATGGAGCGTGTCGCGGGGCGGGCCCCAGGGGACCGCGGTGTCTAGCGCGGCATCGGCACGGGACAACCCGACAACTATGGTGACCGCTATGCACGGATCGGCGTACCTGGTGTCCGGCTTCCCGGGCGCGACCTTCCCGTCGCCCGGCGACGCAGACAACCGCGCGCACCTCTCCGAGCTGGACCGGTCACTGATCCGGCTGTTGCAGCTCGACGGCAGGCGATCCTTCGCCGCGATCTCGCGCGAGCTGGGGATACCGGAGAAGACCATCCGCAGACGGGTGAACGAGCTGCTGGAGAGCCGGGTCATCCAGATCACGACGGTGGCCGACCCGGCCGTCCTCGGGTACACCGTCGCGGCTCTGGTCGGCATCCGCGTCGATGGGCGGCGCGGCATCAAACCATTGATCGAGTCGTTGGCGAAGCTGCCCGCGGTCGACTACGCCGTGATCACCACCGGCCGTTACGACGCGCTGGTCGAGGTGCTGTGCCGGGACACCGCCGAACTGCTGACCGTGGTTGACGAGTCGTTCGTCCGGGCGCCCGGGGTCCGGTCGGCCGAGGTCTTCCCGTACCTGCAGCTGCACTACCAGGAACCGGTCTGGGACGTGGGACAGCGCAATGGCGGGAACGGCCAGGCTGAGGCGCGCGCGCCGCTCGACGGCACGGACCGGCGGATCGTGGCTGAGTTGAGCACCGACGGGCGGCTGCCGTTCGGGCTCGTTGGCGAGCGGCTCGGGATCTCGGAGTCCCAGGTGCGCAAGCGGGTCACCCGCATGCTCCAAGAGAAGACCATTCGCATCACCGCCATCGCCAACCCGCGCAGTCTCGGCTTTGCCATGCAGGCCTGGATGGCGATCCGATGCGCCCCGGGCCACAGCATCACGGATCTCGCGGACACCCTGACCAAGCTGCCGTCGATCAAGTACGTGGTCACCTGCGCCGGGCGGTTCGACATCTTCGTGGAGGCGGTCTGCCGCGACTCGCGCGACCTGATGCACCTTGTCGACTCCGACATCCGCACGCTCACCGGGGTGGCTCACACCGAGTTGCTGCTCTGCCTGGACCTGTACTACCGCGCGGTCCAGCCGGTGACGCTGGAGAACTGACGCTCCGTGTCAGGCGGGCCGGGCCGCCTCCAACGTCGCCGCCGGCGTGCCCGCGTCGATCAGCGCCAGCGACACCGTGGCGGCGTGCCGTAGCTGGCTGAGATCAGGTTGTACGCGTCGACCGCCGTGTGCACCCGGGGCAGCTTCCCGTTCTTGGACGGTCGCCGGCTCAGCGTGTCCATGCTGCGCCGTGAACGGCGAGGGTTGGTCCCGAACCGCCGGTAGGCCTCGTGCCACGAGGCGACGGGTGGATCGCTCTCGCCCAGGGCCTGCCAGGTACCCGCGGCCAGCTGATCCTCCAGTCGCCGCACGGCCACCGTCACGCCCGGCCGGTCTTCAACGCCGTCGGCTCCAGCGCGGCGGCACTGAGCGCGCCCGGTCCCCATCGTGCGTATCGATGCTGCTCAGCCCTGGGCGAAGCCGATCGCCGAGGTCGTCGGGAAGGTGCGGATCAGTTTCCGGTTGACGAACTCCTTGATCCCCAGGTAGGACAACTCCCGCCCGTACCCGGAGCACTTGATGCCGCCGAAGGGCAGTTCGGGCCGGGACGAGGTGGGGTGGTTGATCCAGACCATGCCGGTGTCGAGCCGCTCGGCGACCCGGCGGGCCCGGTCGAGATCCCGGCACATGACGACGCCGCCCAGCCCGTACGGGTTGTCGTTGGCCAGACTGACGGCCTCGTCGTCGTTGGCGACCTGGTACACCACGGCCGCCGGCCCGAACAGCTCCTCGTGGTAGGCGCGCATGCCGGGGCGTACGTCGGTGAGGATCGTCGGCTCGACGAAGGCGCCGGGCCGGTCGATGCGCCTGCCACCGGTCACCAGGGCGGCGCCCTGCGCGACGGTGTCGCGGATCTGGCTCACGAGGTTCTCGGCGGCCCCCTCGGACGACAGGGGACCGAGGGTCGTCGCCGGGTTCATGGGGTCGCCCGGGGTGAGCGCCTCGAACCGTTGGCGCAGCCGGTCGACGAACTCGTAGTAGATGTCGGACAGGACGATCATCCGCTTGGCGCTCACGCAGCTCTGCCCCGTGTTGCCCAGGCGGCCGACGACGGCGGCGTCGATGGTCCGGTCGAAGTCCTTGCCGTCGAGCACGATGAACGGGTCGCTCCCGCCGAGCTCCAGTACGGTCTTGTCGATGTTGCGCCCGGCCCGCTCGGCCGCGCTCGCACCGGCCCGGTCGCTGCCGGTCAGCGAGACGCCCTGTACCAGTGGATTGTCGATGATCCGCCCGACCCTGGATCCCCGTACGAACAGGTTCGTGTAGCCGCCGGGGGGAGCGCCGGCGTCACGGAACAGCTGTTCGAGCGCGAGTGCCGACTGCGGGCAGTTGCTCGCGTGCTTGAGCAGGATCGTGTTACCCGCAACCAGGTTGGGCGCCGCGAAGCGGGCCACCTGGTAGAGCGGGTAGTTCCAGGGCATGATGCCCAGGAGCACGCCGAGCGGCCGGTTCGCCACGACCGCCGTGCCCTCGTCCACGGTTATCGGCTCGTCGGCGAGGAGTTCCGGCCCCTGCTCTCCGTAGTACCGGAGGATGTCGACCACGAGATCCACTTCGCCGTAGCTCTCCTCGATGAGCTTGCCCATCTCCAAGGTCACGGTGCGGGCAAGCTCGTCGCGGCGCTGCTGCATCAGGTCAGCAGCCCGGCGTACGACCTGCGCGCGTTCCCCGGCGGACAGCCACCGCCACTCCTGGAACGTCCGGTGAGCCTGGTCGACCGCTCGGTCGGCCTCCTCGTCGGTCATCGCGGGGAACTCGCGCAGTACCTCGTTGTGGTACGGATTGACGCTCTTGATCGACGTGCGCGCGACTGATGGCGTGGCGGTCATGATGTCTCCTCGGGCGTGTTCCTGACCCACTGCCCAGCGGAGGTGGCATCGAACGCGCGGGCGGCGCTTCGTCGTCAGCTCTGCTTGTCGTTCAGCTCGCCAAGCGCGGCCACCGCCGCCGCGACCGGCCGGTCATCGGGTACCGCGTACGCGGCCATGACGGCATGCGCCGGCAGCGGCCCGTGCACATGGGGAAAAGAGCGTGGCCCCCTCGCGACGGCTCCCACCGGAGATCCTCGTCGAGCCGGTCCGGGTCCACGGCGAGCAGGACCAGCCCGGTCTGCCCGGCGAAGTGCCGCTGCGCCGTCTCGACGACCTGGTCGGGGCCGGAGGGTGGATGAAGCCGTCACGCCGGTCGTGCGCCGAACCGTCGCGGTGGCCCGGGGCTTCGGCTGCCGCCCATTCGGCGGCCGACAGCAGCTTTAGATCATGATCTTGTCGATCACGTTCTGCAGCCTACGGGCGGCCTGCCGCCGGCTCGGGGTCGGTCGTCTGCTCGGCGTCAGACCGCCGGGTGAAAGGATATTTCGCATTGGCAACTATCGTCATGGGATCATGCCATGGCTACCGCCGCGGATCAGGATCGTCGGCTGCGGCCAGACCAGCGCAACGCGTTCCTCGCCGCGCTGCTGGGCTGGACGATGGACGCGGGCTCGTACATCGACAAGGCGGCCGCCGTCAGCCGGGACCTCGACGACCCGGAGAACTTCGGCAAGCAGAACGTCGCCGACGGTGCCGCCCCGTAGGGCCTAACCCGGCACCCGCTGGCGGGCCTTCGCGAACTGCTCGACGATCGCCGCGCAGAAGGCGGGCAGGTCGGCGGGCGACCGGCTCGTGGTGAACTGGCCGTCGATGCACACCTCCTCGTCGACGACCTCCGCCCCGGCGTTGCGCAGGTCCGTCCGCACGCTCGGCCACGAGGTCACCCGGCGTCCACGTACGACGTCCGCCTCGACCAGCATCCAGGGACCGTGGCAGATCGCGGCGACCGGCTTGCCGGTGGCCACGAACTCCTTGACGAATTTGACGGCGGCCTGGTTGATGCGCATGTTGTCCGGGTTGACCGTGCCGCCCGGGATGAGCAGCGCGTCGTAGTCGTCGACCTTCGCGTCGGTGACCACCCGGTCGACCGCCACGGTACCGGCCGAGATCAGGTCGAACTGACGCGCCTGGATCTCGCCGGGGTGGAGTGAGATCACATCGCTCTGCGCGCCGGCGCCGTAAAGCGCGCCGCGCGGCATCACGAGCTCCACCCGCTCCACACCGTCCGCGGCCAGGATCGCGATCTTCCGGCCCTGCAGTTCCCGTGCCATGTCGTGCCTCCTGCGATTGAAGGTCGTGCCACGGGCCGGGGTAGCCGGCCCGTGTCGGCCATACCGGTCAGCGACCGCCGTCCGGATGCATGACGACCTTGGTCCAGCCCTGTTCGCGCTTGTCGAAGTGCTCGTATCCGGTCGGCGCGGCGTCCAGCGAAAGCTCGTGCGAGACGACGAACGACGGCCGAGCCTTGCCCGCCACGATCAGGGCGAGCAGTTGCCGGTTGTAGTTCTTGACGTTGCACTGGCCGGTCCCCATGGTCTGGCCCCGGATCCAGAACTCGCCGAAGTCGAAGGCGACCTCGCCGTCATGCGCCTTGTACAGCGGGTCGGGGTGCTTCGGGTCCCGCGCCACGTACACGCCGACGACGCCGATCGTGCCGGCGAACTTCACCGAGTTCACGAGGTTGTTCAGCGTGATGTTCGGGTGCTCGGAGCCCTGCGCGTCGGTCGCCTGGTACCCGACGCACTCGCATCCCCGGTCGGCGCCCTTGCCGCCGGTGTCTTCCATGATCTTGTCAATCGGGTTGGTCTGCTCGAAGTTGATCGGGATCGCACCGATCCGCTCCGCGAGCTCGAGCCGGTCGGGGTGGCAGTCGACCTGCCAGACCTTGCTGGCGCCCTGGATCATCGCCGAGTGGCAGGCCATCAGCCCGACCGGTCCCGACCCGTAGATGACGACGGTCTCACCGGGGTTCAGGCAGGCCAACCGGGTGGCGTGCCAGCCGGTCGGGAAGATGTCCGCGAGCATCACGTAGTCGCGCTGCCGCTCGGAGTCCCGGGCGTCCTCGGGCAGGACGAGGCAGTTGAAGTCGGCGTAGGGCACCCGCAGCAGTTCGGCCTGGCCGCCGTTGTACGGGCCCATGTCAGCGAACCCGTACGCCGCACCGGCCATCCGGGGATCCGGGTTGGTGGTGAGGCAGAAGGCGGTGAGACCTCGCTCGCAGTTCTCGCAGAACCCGCACGAGATGTTGAACGGCAGGACGACCATGTCGCCGACGCGCACCTTGTCGACGGCGTCGCCGACGGCGACCACCTCGCCGAGGTTCTCGTGGCCGAAGATCCGGCCGGGTTCGAAGTCGGTGCGACCCTCGTACATGTGCAGGTCCGAACCGCAGATGTTCGTCGTGGTGATCTTCACGAGAGCATCGGTCGGACGTTCGATCCGGGCGTCCGGCACGTCCTTGACGTTGACGTTACGCGGCCCGTCGTAGACGACAGCCTTCATCTGGCCCTCCGGGGTTTAAGGTGCTGTCTTCCGGCCAACCGACCTACCCACGCTCAGGGCATCCACTCGTGCCCGGGCTGCCCGGGCTGCCCGGCGGTCCCGTCGTACGGCTCGGTGATGTCCTTGAACCGTTCCTCGGCGCCGGGTTCCTTGTTCACGTCCGGGTGGTTGCGGCGGGCGAGCTGCCGGTAGGCCCGCTGGATGTCCTGCGGGCCGGCGACGCGCGGGACGCCGAGGATGTCGTAGTAGTCCCGATCGCCCCTCGCCATCTCACTCCCGCTTTCCGGCCACCGCCACCGCCACCGGATGTAGCAGGATGTCGACGGCCGCGTATCCCGGTCGGATCATCTCGACCACGGTCCCCGGCACCGCGTCCGGGGCGGGCGGGGAGCAGGTCAGCACATCGCCGCTAACCGCTGATCGCCGGCGGAGGTGTGGCCGGTCCCGCATGAGTCCGTGCCCGCGCGCTGAGCCGGCGGGCTAGCGGCCCGGTCGGGTCCGGTCCGGGCCGCCGCCGCTGGTTATGGCCTGCCGGTACACCGCCTCGTAGCGGGAGGCCATCACCTCGGCCGAGAAGCGCCGCCGGACGTGGGTGCGGCAGGCGTCGGTGTCGAGTTCGTCGGCGCGGCGCAGCGCGTCCGGCAGTTGTGCCGGTTCGTCGCAGATCCAGCCGGTGACGCCGTCGTCGACGACCTCGGGCACGGAGCCGCGTCGCAGGGCGACCACCGGCGTGCCGGAGGCCATCGCCTCGATCATGACCATCCCGAACGGCTCGTCCCAGCGGATCGGCAGGATCAGACAGCGGGCGGTGGCGAGCAGGTCCAGGGCCGTGGGCCGGTCGGGGTTGAGGACGAGGTCGACGCCGGGGCCGAGCAGCGGACGCACGACGTCGTCGAGGTAGCGGCGCTCGGCCCGCTCGCTGCACTTGCCGGCGAGCACCAGCGGCAGGGTGGAGGCGCGGCAGGCCTGGATGGCCAGGTCCGGGCCCTTGTCGGGGCAGAAGCGGCCCAGCCACAGGATCGGCCCGTACGCGCTGCGCCTGGGGTGGAAACCGACCGGGTCGACCCCGTTGTGGATCATGCCGGCCCAGGGAAGCCCGGGGCGCTCGCGGCGTTGCGCCTCGGAGATGGCCACCAGGCGGATGTCGGTTCCCACCTCGTCGTAGAAGTCGCCCAGTTCGCTGACCGGGGGCCCGTGCATGGTCACCACGGTGGGGGCCGAGCGGCCGGCAGCCGACAGCGCCCCGGCCACGGTGTGGTCGTGAATGACGTCGAAATGGCCGGCCGCCAAGTGCCGGTTGACCCGGGCCACGTGCATCAACACCGGCATCATGTCCTCGCCCATCCGCCGGTACTGCAGGGTCCGCGCCGTGCCCACGAACCGGGCGGCGGTCCCGCTGCCCGGGCCGGTGCCGAACAGGGTCACCCGGTGACCACGGGCGACCAGCGCGTCGACCAGAGCCGCACAGACCAATTCGACCCCGCCGTACCCGCTGGGCGGGATCCGGTACCAGGGTGGGGCCACCATCGCGATGCGTAACGAGCGGCGCATCAGTCGGCGCCCGGAGGTGTGGCCGGCAGCCGACGAGCCCGGCGGAGACGACTCCTCACCGGCCGGTACTGCCGAGTCGATGCCGATGAGGATGTACGCCAACTCATGCCGCAGCTACCCGCGTAAAGCCCTACCCGGGCGGTGGCGACCGGGTCGCGCTGTGCCGGGCGTTGCTACCAGGCCAAACTATCAGCCGGTAGGCCAGGGACGGCGGACACCCCGTCGGGGCCTCACACGGTGAACGGGTAGGTCTCGGGCACCTCGCCGCGCTCCCATGGAGCCGTGCGTTCCAGCGGCTCGACCGCCCGGGTCTCGTCGACGTGGATCAGCGCGTCGAACTGGTCGGCCGCCCGTACCCGGAAGTAGTGGCTCTGCCGCTCGGTGTCCGGCCGGTAGATGACCCCGATCGCCCGCTCCAGCCGGGTCGAGCGCAGCGCCTCGGCGGCCCGGGCCGCGAGGCCGAACGACAGGAGGAACTCCTTCTCGCCCGTCTCGTGGAGCAGTTCCTCGACACTGCCGGCGAGCCCGGACCGGACCCATTTGCGCTGAGCGGGGCCGCCCCAGTCGTCGGCCGCCGTCACCGTGCCCGTGTACGTGCTGAAACCGATCAGCCGGCAGTCGCCGGGGTGGCGCTCCCGTACCAGTTGGCCGACGTTGAGCTCGCCCTGGCTGCCCAGCTCCGTGGCCCGCGCGTCGCCGATATGCGAGTTGTGGGCCCACACCACGACCTTCGCCGGCCGGCCCCGGCGGTGGCCGAGGTGGTCGACCAGCGCGTCGAGGGTGTCGACCATGTGGCAGTCGCGCAGGTTCCACGACGAGATCCGGCCGCCGAACATGGTGCGGTAGTACTCCGCCGCCGCTTTGACGACGCGGGCGTTCTGCTGTGCGTAGAACAGCGCCTCGTCGGCGACGAACTCGTCGCGCCGGGCGTAGTCGGGTGCGTGCCGTTGCAGGTCGACGAGCTGCTCGACCACCTCCCGCTCGCACGTCTCACCGGCGCCGAAGGCGGCCGCGAAGCCGTACGCCTGGCCGTCGTCGCCGCTGGCGTGGTCGAAGCAGGAGTAGCGCTCACGCGCGCGGGCGGCGGCCGTCGGGTCGACCCGTTCGAGGTAGGCGATCACCTCCTGCGCCGACCGGTGCAGACTGTACAGGTCCAGGCCGTAGAAGCCGGCCTTGGCCCGCTCGTCGGCGGTGCGGTCGTTGTGCTCGCGCAGCCAGCCGACGAAGTCGAGCACTGCGGTGTTGCGCCACATCCAGGTGGGGAACCGCTCGAAGCCGCGAAGCGCCTCCTCGGACGTCGTGTCCTGGCCCCGACCGTGCACGTACCGGTTCACCCGGTAGGCGTCGGGCCAGTCCGCCTCGACCGCGACCGCCTGGAAACCCATCCGCTCGATGAGCCGCTGGGTCATGGCGGCGCGGGCGGCGTAGAACTCGTGGGTGCCGTGGGAGGCCTCGCCGATCAACACGTAGTGTGCGTCGCCGACCAGGTCGGACAGCGCATCCTCGGTCGGCACGCCCGCCTCGACCGGCAGCGCGTCGGCGCGTACGGTCGCCGCCTCCGTCGGGCCGCGCGCTCCGGCGGGCACGTGGGTGGCCGCCGTGGCGCGCAGGAGGTTACGCACCTCCTCATCGCTGATCTGGGAAAAGTCCCAGTACGAGGTGCCGACGGCGAAGAACGGTGACGGCGTCGTGGCGCATACGGCCTCGTCGGCCAGGTCGGCCAGTTCCTGGCAGCTGGACGTCGGCGCGGCCGACACCGCGACCACGATTCTGGCCGGCTCGTGCTCCCGAAGGGCGTGGATGGCAGCGCGCATGGTCGCGCCGGTGGCGAGGCCGTCGTCGACGAGGATGACGGTCTTTCCCGTGACATCCATCGGGGGGCGGCCCTCCCGGTAGGCCTGCTCGCGGCGCACCAGTTCGCGGCCCTCCCGCTCGGCGACCTGCCGGATGGTCTCCGGCGTGATGTTCAAGGCCCGGACCACGTCGTCGTTGAGCACGATCACACCGCCGCTGGCGATCGCGCCCATCGCGAGCTCCTCGTGGCCGGGAACGCCCAGCTTGCGGACCACGAAGACGTCGAGCGGGGCGCCGAGGGCCATCGCGATCTCGTACCCCACCGGTACGCCGCCCCGGGGCAGCGCCAGCACCAGCACGTCGGGGTTGTCACGGTAGTGATCGAGGAGGCCGGCCAGGACCCGGCCGGCGTCCCTGCGGTCACGGAACACAGGGCCCGACATGTCCGTCCTCCCGCTCAGTGTGAATCCGACTACGCAGTGTCGTTACCCGGCCCCAGGGGGACAAACCGCCCGGGCCACACTCCACCGGGCCCACGGGTCAGGCGCTCTGCACCTGCCGCAGCGCCTCGAGCATCCCGTGCAGGTGGGCCGCGGCCTGCTCGATGTCGGTGTACTTGTACTGGCCCGCGCGGACCTCCGCGGACAGCACGCCGCACCGGTGGACCTTGTCGAAGTCGCCGTACGGGAACTTGTAGTGCCCCTTGCGCTCCGGCAGCTCCTCGTCGTCCACGCCCAGGTGCCACTTCGCGTACTCGCCGATCCCGTGCACGGCGATGAACTCGTTCTCCTCCTCCTCGGTGGAGGGCTGGTGCTCGCTCCAGGCATCCCGGCCGTCGAGCACGTACCGTCCCTGCTCGATCAACTCCCGGGCCCGCACGTACCCGCGCTCGTTCAGCGTGACCGCCATTACCTCGTCACCGTCCCGACCCCGTAGACCACCGTCAAGCACATGCCGGAGGCCGGGCGGCGGGCAAGGCCGAAAGCCCTGTCCTGGTCGGGTCGACCGGACCGCCCACGTCCCGGGGCCCGCGGTCGTGAACCCGGCTCCCGGATCGGTCGTGAGCCGGGGGTTCCCGCGCCGAAGGAATAATGGCCGCGGGCCGGGGCAGCAGCACAGGGAAATCGGCGGAAGGAAGGGCGCCGTGAAAAGGATCATCGAGTTCGACTCGGCCCCACCGGGCTGGTACGCGCGCTGGCGGATGAGCCCTGAGGTCACCCGGTCGTCTCCGCTGACCGTCTGGGCGTTGGTGGAGGACTCCGACTCCGGCGCCAGGCAGGTCGTCGGCGTGGACGCCCTCGGCCAGTGGCAGGGCAGCCTGGAGAACGAGCCCGGCTGGGACTTCGTGCGTTACTTCTACCTGCCCGTCGACGCCGGGCAGCCGGACGACCTGGTCAACCCGGTGCAGAGCCCGATGGAGCGGGTGCCGCACCCCCAACGGTGACCAGTGGCAGGTCGCCCGCTCGCCGGGTGACGACTCAGGCGTCCGGTTCACGGGGAGGCCGGAAGGTCGCCCGGCTCGGGTGCATCGCTCGCGTGGCGCTGCCTGGCTGTCGGGCGAGGAGACCCGGATGAATCTGCCGGACGGTGCGGGTACCGTCCGGTGACCGGACGGTACCCGCACCGGCCGGCCGTTTCGCGGCGGTGTGCTCGTGGGGCCCGAACCCGCCAGCGTCGTCCAGCGCCGCACACCGGTGAAGATCCTGTTCAACCTCGGCACGTACGCGGCGGCGGTGTCGCCGCTGGTCGCGGTGGTCCGCCTCGTCGGCGGCATTCCCGGCACGCTCACCCTGCGGGTACTGGTCGGCGTGCTGCTCGGCACGGTCGTGTTCACCGCGGTCAACCTGTGCTGCCTGGCCCAGATCGTCGGCGTCGTCAACCGGGTGCCGCCGTGGTCGGTGATCCGCTCCGAGTTCCGGCTGTCCGGGTACCTGGCGATCGGCACGGTGGCGACCGGGCTCACCGCCGCGGTGATCGGAGTGCGCGCTCCGCTGCTGCTGTCGTTCATGCGCGCCGTCGGATTTGCCTCAGTAAATACTTCCTCCCTGCAGATTAGAGGGACCGATTGCTTTCCTCCTGCAAGGTTTGTCCGTTCGGCCATGGTGTGGTGATCGTTCGGGTGCCGTTGCCATGACAAACCGTGCCGGCGCGGTACGACGGACGCGCTCATCGCGCCGGGAAGTACACCGCCGCACGGACGGCCGTCGCACCGCAGCGATCACGGGGGAGTCCCGGCGCGAGCCCACCGATCCGCCGCTCCACCTGCCATCCGGCATCGGTCTGGGAGACTGTGGGGGTGGGGCGATCGCTCGAGCGGGACCGCCTCCCCGCCGATGGGCCTATGGAGCCCAACGTGGTCGTCGGCGTGATCGCATCGCCGGGGATCTGCGCCGAACTGGCCGAAAGCGTGCTATCCGATCTTGCCGGGCGCCTCGCGGACCGGATCCCGGGTGTGCGGTGGGAGGTGCGGTACGTCTGCGACCGGCTCGTCGAACGGCCGGCGGACCTGAGCCGCCTCGTGTCGGCAGCCCGCAGCCGGGCCCTGGCCGAAGGCTGGCAGTTCGCGGTGTGCATCACGGACCTGCCGTTGCAGACGGCTCGACGCCCGGTCGTCGCGCATGCCAGCATGACGCACGGGGTCGCGGTGCTGTCGCTGCCCGCCCTGGGGCCCGTCGCGGTCGCCCGTCGCGCGTCGGAGGCCGTCGTCCGCCTCGTCGCCGCGCTGCTCGGCGATGGCGAGGCGCCCCGTGCCGGCTCCAACCGCGACCTGCGTCGGCAGTCGCTGCTCACCCGGCGGGCGAAAGAGATCGGGGGTCGGGTCGAGCTGGACGGGCACGGGTTCGGCCTGGTCGCCGGCGCGATCACCGGTAATCTCCGGCTGCTGCTGGGCATGCTGCGCGCCAATCGCCCCTGGCGGCTGACGCTGCGCTTGTCGGATGCTCTGATCGCCGCGCTCGCGACCGGGGTGCTCGCGATCGTCCTGAGCGACGTCTGGCGGATCGCCGACGGGCTCGGACCGGTCCGGCTGGGCCTGCTGGGGCTCGGCTCCGTCGTCGCGGTGGTGCTGGCCGTCATCGTCGGCGCCGGCCTGTGGGAGCGCGTGCCGCCCCGGACCTCCGCGCGTGAGCAGGTCATCCTGTTCAACGTCGTCACCGTGGCCACCGTCGTCATCGGGGTACTGACGCTCTATCTCGCGCTGTTCGTGCTGATGCTGGCCGGTACGGTGCTGCTCGTGCCGGGGCGCACCCTCGCCGGGATCGTCGGCCATCCGGTCGGTGTCGGTGACCAACTCAAGCTGGCGTGGTTGGCCTGCTCGCTCGCGACTCTCGGCGGGGCGCTCGGCGCCGCGGCGGAAAGCGACGAGGACGTACGGGAGGCCGCGTACGGCTACCAGCCCGACCGGCAACTGTCCCGGTAGTGGCTGACGGGTGGATGCGGCCCGATCGTGTGCTGGTCCCGGTCGTCTACGTGGCCGGGGCGGCAGCGCGGCGGTGTGCCCGGGTGATCACCAGTCAAGACCATGGTGGTCGGCGTGAACGGCATGCGGCCGCCAGTGGCGCTGTCGCCGCTGATCGGCGGTGAGCGTCCCTGAGGCACGCTGATCGCCGCTGGAGGGACCCTAGGTGGTCGAGGGGCTCGCGCAGCGGATCTGCGACGGCGACGTGCCCCGCACGCCCGTCAGCAAGCGGCTGATCCAGCTCGACCTGACCAGCCTGGTCGCGGGCACGCGGTACCGCGGCGGCTTCGAGGAGTGCCTCAAGAACGAGTCGTCGTCGATGACCTTCGGGTGGCCGCCGTGGTTGCCGCGGGCGGCGGCGGAGCGCTGGCCATCGAGGGTCTTCTCGCGGATGTAGTCGCGGTCGAGCTGGGCGGCCACGGCGCAGACGGCGAACAGCATGGAGCCCATGCCGGTGGGTCGTAGATGCCGGTGAGCGGGCCGGTGAGCAGTTCGAGCTGATGCCGGCGGCCTGCAGGGTGGCGGGGAAGGTCATCAGTTCGGCGGCGTTGCGGGCCAGGCGTTTCATCTCGTGGATGGTGAGGATGACCGGCTGGTCGCCGGCGGCCCGCTTGATCTCGCGGGCCAGGGTGAGTGCCTTCTCCAGTTCGGGCCGGACCTTGACCCGGGTACTGATCGACGCAGAAGGAACAGCCGTTGAGGATCGACACGCACAGCTTTACCAGCTCCGCGAGCCGGTGGTCCACGTGCTGCCCGACGTGGCGCTCCAGCCCGGAGACCGCGTGGTACGCCGCCGGCGCGACGGCGGCGAAGTTCATTCGTTCGCTCATGCCGCACACGAGGGGTACGCCCATCGCGGACGGGACAGGCGCGGGTGTGGCGGACGCCACAGCCTGCGCCTCCCGGCCTGACACGCGTACGGGCGACGCCGACGTCGGGCCGTTTCGTCGGGTGACGCGCGGGTAGCCGACGGGCTGCGATACGAGAGGACGATCCGCGATGAAGTACGCACAGTTCGTCGAGAAGGTCGCCGAGCGGATGGGGGGCACCTCGCTGGGGCAGGCGGAGTCCCTGACCCAGGCGACCTTGTCGACCCTCGCCGACCGGATCACCGGTGGTGAGGCCAGGGATCTGGCCGCGCAGTTGCCGAAGGAGTTGAAGCCGTTCCTGGACAAGAAGCAGGAGTCCGCCGAGGGGTTCGACCTGAACGAGTTCATCCGCCGCACGGGCCTGCGCGCCGGCGTGGACCGGGACACGGCGCTCCGGGGCGTGGAGGCCGTGTTCCAGACGCTGGACGCGGCCGTCAGCACCGGCGAATTCCAGGACATCATGGCCCAGCTCCCGAAGGAGTTCCAGAACCTGGTGCCGACCCTGGTCAAACGGCGGTAGCCGGCCAACCCCGGCGGGGGTTCAGGTCTGCGGATCGAGGCATCTGTAGGCGATCACGTCACGCCGGTCATCGCCCGACGCGGCACCCCGCACGGTTCCGGTCTGGGCGGCTACCGCTGGGTCGTCGAGCAGACCATCGCGCTGCTGCACTGGTTCCGGCGGCTGCGCATCCGCTGGGAGATCCGCGACGACATCCACGAGGCGTTCCTCACCCTGGCCTGCGCCATGATCTGCTACCGCCGCCTCAGCAAATGACCATTTCGTTAGGAACTCTTAGCGCGCGACAGCGCAGACTAGTCCGCCAACTACGGCCGGCATAGCAGCCGGGATGACGACCCGAAGACCAGCCATCAACCGCCAGCGCCAGCAAGTGGGCTGAGTTCGTCGGGTGTGAAGGTCTGTGGATAGGCGCCGACACCACCGTCGTCGAGGTGCATGTCGTACAGGAAGGTGGTCTCCTCGTCCGCGTTGTTGGGCAAGGCGGCGGTCATGTCGAGATCGCCGCCCGGCGTCGCGGTGGTACGGGCGGACGACGACGCCAGCGCGCTGCTGCGGCGCTCCGACGCGGCCATGTACGGTGCGAAGTCGCGCGGCAAGGGCAGGTTCCAGATCGCGACGGCACCGGTCGCCTGACACGGGGCGACGGCACCGGTCACCTGCTCTCGGGCACGGGCTGGAAGCTGGGCGGGCGCCGTTCCAGGAACGCGGCAAGGCCCTCGCGGACGTCCGGCGCGTGCCGGGAGGCGCGCTCCTACGACGCGACGGCCCGCTGCGGATCGTCACCGGCCACGACCGCGTCGACGACGTCCTTGGCCGCGCCGAGGTTCTGCGGTGATCGCGCGGCGATCGTCCGCGCCAGGGCGAGGGCCCGGCCCTCCACCTCGCCGGCCGGCGCCACCTCGTCGACCAGGCCGAACGCCGCGGCCCGCTCGGCGTCGATCAGGTCGGCGGTGAACAGCAGGTACTTGGCGCGCGCCGGTCCGACCAGGCGCACCAGCCAGGCGGTGGGCACCGCCGGATAGACCACGCCCAGCTTCGCGGGCGTGATCCCCAGCCGGGCGTCCGACTCGGCCAGGCGCAGTAGCCGGTGTTCACCGCGCGTAGTACTCGACGACCAGCTGTTCGTTGCAGATGACCGGCACTTCCGAACGCTTCGGTTCGCGGATGAGGGTGGCGGTGAGCTCCGGCAGCCGCACGTCGAGGTAGGGCGGGACCGGACCGGCCGGCGCGTTGGCCCCGGCGGCGGCGAGCACGAGTGGCGGCTTGTCCCGGGCGGCCTCCCGCGCCCGGACGGTCTGGCCCGGCCGCACGCGGTACGACGGAACGTCGACCCGCTGCCCGTCCACCTCGAAGTGACCGTGGGAGACCAGCTGGCGGGCCTGGTAGATGGTACGGGCGAAGCCGGCCCGCAGCACCACGGCGTCCAGCCGCCGCTCGAGCAGTTCGATGAGCGTCTCGCCGGTCCGGCCGGGACTGTGGAACGCCTCGTCGACGACGCGGCGCAGGTGCCGTTCCCGGACGTGCACGCCGGGCGGGTACGGCCGGCGTTCGAAGTAGAAGTACCGGGTCGACTTGGGTGTGAGCGGGATACCGAGCGCGCGGGACAGGCGCACCTTCGGCCGGGTCGGCATCGCCCGTCCCTACCCCCGTCGGCCGTCGTCCTACCCCTTTCTCACCCGGCCCCTTTCTCACCCGGACCGGCCCAGGTTACGAACGCGGGGATCGGGGCAGTCCTGCCGCTATGACAGCCACGGAGGTCCGGAGCCAGCCCTGGCTGCATCAGCCGAGCCGCGAGGTCCAGGCCTTCGGCACCGTCCGGCAGTTTCCGGTCGCGTTGTCGAGCGAGACGCGCAGGTACTCGTGCGAGCGCCTGAACCGGATCCTGGCGGATACCGAGATCCTCTACGCGCTGTACAAGAAGCACCACTGGCTGGTGCGCGGCGTGACGTTCTACCAACTGCATCTCCTGTCGGACAAGCACGCCGACGAGCAGCGCGAGCTGGTGGACTCGCTGGCCGAGCGGGTGCAGACCCTCGGCGGGGTCGCGGTCGGCGATCCGCGTAAGGCCGCCGAGATCACCGCGGTGCCGCGCGCGCCGGACGGGGCCGAAGAGGTACCGGCGATGCTGTCCCGGCTGCTGGAGGCCCACGAGATCCTTCTCAAGGAGTCGCACGACGCCGCGGCCCGCGTCGCGGAGCTAGGCGACGACGGCACCAACGACCTGCTGGTCTCCGGTGTCATCCGCACCGGGGAGCTGCAGGCGTGGTTCCTCGCCGAACACCTCGTCGACACGCCGCTGGTCCACGCGGAGACGCCCTGACCTGGACGGTGATGACACAGTGGACTACGACCGGTTCATCTCCCTCGTCGAGCAGGCGGCCGGCGGCGACCGGGAGACCGCCGAGCGCGCGACGCAGGCCACGCTCGCGACGCTGGGCGAGCACCTGGGCCGCGACGAATGCCGTCATCTGGTGCCTCAGCTGCCACTTGAGCTGGGCGGCTGGCTCTTCTCGGAGGGCCCCGCGCAGTCGTTCGATGTGACCGAGTTCCTGCGCCGGGTCGCCGAGCGCGAACACACCGACGACGCCACGGCCGCGCGGCACGTGCGCGCGGTCTTCCTGGCGCTGGGCCGGGCGCTGAGCGACGAAGCGTACGCCCACCTGGTCGCCCGGCTGTCCAACGACTACGTGCCGCTCCTGCCCAAGGGGCCGGGCGCCGGCGGCGGTGCGTCCGGCGACGCGTTCCTGGCCGGGGTCGCCAGGCGGGCCGGCGTCAACACCGACCTCGCCCGGCGGGCCACCGAGGCCGTGCTGGAAACGCTCGGCGAGCGCATCGGCGAGGGCGAGGTCGACGACCTGCTGACCCAGCTTCCGGTGTCGCTGCACCCACCGCTCAAACGGGGCGCGGCGCGGGCGAACGAGGCGACGAGCCGCATGTCGGTGAACGAGTTCCTCAACCGGGTCGCCGAGCGGACCGGAATCCCCCCCGACCGCGCCGCGCTGCCGCCGCCCGCGGCGCGCGAGTACGCGCGAGCGGTGTTCAACACGTTGCGGGAGACGGTGCGCACCGAGTTCTTCGACGTCACAGTGCAGTTGCCGAACGAGTACTGGAACCTCGTGGCCCGGCAGGGCTGAACCGGCCGGCGGCGACACTCAGCAATTTCACAGCGCCGACTACGGGATTCTCTCAGCCTGTGGCCGCATCATGATCGTCATGGTCGGCAAGCGGCCGCGGCGGCGGGCATCCTCGCCGCGGCGATGGCCGCCACGGCAGCCCTGTGGTCCGCTGCTGCCGCCCTGTCAGGCCACGCCGGCGCGCCGCGCGCCGCGGTCTCCGCGCCGCTACCCGCCATCCGCCGCGCACAGATGGCCGTCCGTACCACCGGCGCGCCGCTGCACGCGCCGCTCATGGCACGAGCGGCGCGCGCCGTGGCGCCGCCGACGGTCGGCGCGGTGGCCACGTCCGCCACGCTTGTGGCGCTGGCGCTGCCGGCAGTCGCCGCACCCCGCCGCGACGGCCGCGTCACCGTGCCGGCGCGCCTGCCGCTGCGCGGCCGGGCGTCGCCCTGGCCCGTCGCAGACCACCGCACTGCGCGTACGCGCACCCACTGACCTGATGCCCGGCACAGCAACCGGGCTGTTCCCGCACCACCCGTCCGCAACGGAGGCGGTCCGGAGCTGGGGTTCGGGTCCGGGATGACCTGCTGGCGCCGCCTGGAGGAATGGAACCGGGCCGGGGTGTGGCAGCGGCTGCACGAACTGCTGCTGGCCGAGCTGCAGGGCGCCGACCGCCTTAACTGGTCGAGGGCGGTGACCGACAGCTCGCAGGTCCGGGCGCCCAAGGGCGGCCCAAACCGGGCCGAGCCCGGTCGACCGCGTCCGGACGGGCTCCAAACACCATGTCCTCACCGACGCGGCCGGTGTCCCGCTCGCGGTCGGCCTGACCGGCGCCCAGCGCAACGACGTCACCCAACTGCTGCGGCACTGTTGCGTTGAGCGTTGGCGTGATCGAGGCAGGCTTGGGCTGTGAAGTCGTCGGGTCGTCCTCGCCCCTGGTTGCCGCCGACTTCGGCGTTCGCCGGGTTCCGGTTCCTACCGGAAGTGATCGTCGTCGCGGTGCGCTGGTATCTGCGGTTCAATTTGTCCTATCGCAATGTCGAGGAACTGCTGGTCGAGCGTGGCGTCGAGGTCGATCACGTCACCGTGTATCGGTGGGTGCAGCGGTTCACCCCACTGCTGGCCGACGCTGCCCGGTTCTGCCGGCACTCGCCGGGTGACCGGTGGCACGTCGACGAGACCTACGTCAAAGTCAACGGAGTCTGGCGCTACGTCTACCGGGCGGTCGACCAGTACGGGCAGGTCATCGACGTGCTCGTCTCGGCACGCCGCGACGCCGACGCGGCCCGGCGGTTCTTCCGACGAGCGCTATCGGCGTTGAAGGTGACGCCCAGCGAGGTGGTCACCGACGCCGCCGCGGTCTACCCCGGCGTCCTGGACGAGTTGATCCCGTCGGCCTGGCACCACGTCGAGCAGTACGCCAATAATCCGATCGAGGCTGATCACAGCCAGCTGAAACACAGGCTGAGACCGATGCGCGGGCTACGAGCGGACCAGACAGCACAAGTGATCATCACCGGACACGCCTTCATGCAGAACCTTCGCCGCGGCCACTACGAACTCGCCGTCGACGCCCCACCGGCCCTGCGGATCGCCGTCGCGTTCACCGAACTCGCCCAAGCGATCTGACCGCCGACCGGGCGCGGGTTCAACACGTCTCTGCCGGTTCCACAACGCAACGGCGCCGCCGCACGCCCGGTCTGTCACCGCCGTGGGCGGAAGTAGTTGCTGATCATGTACGCGGTCACCTTGGCGCCGATCTTCGCGCCCTCGACGTCGGCCGTGCGGGTGTGGATGCCGCCCCAGATGCGGGCCTCGATGACCTCGGCGATGGCCTGGGAGAAGCTGCCGAACGACCGGGTGGTGCCCGAGGCCTCGCTGTAGGCGCTGAACGGGATGTCGTCGCGACCGTAGAAGTACCGCAGCGCCAGCATGCTGGCCGCGGTGAAGCACGTGTGCCCGGAGGTGAAGTCGGGGTGCGGTGGGGTGACGAGGAGCGGCATCCAGCCGGCATCGGCCTCGGTGGCCGGGTTGCCGTCGGTGTCGGCCAGTTGGACGGCGGTGACCGGACGCCAGAACATCCAGGCGGCCTTCTCGTTGTAACAGGCGGTCGTCGCGTCGGCCTCGGCGAGGTCGACCATCGCGAACATCCGCGCCGCCTGCAGGGTGTTCAGGCGCTGGGTCGTGGCGAGCTGGCGCTTGATCTCCCATTCGCCGAGGTGCCGGTCGTGCCACCAGGTCGCGGCCTGGGTCTGGTCCGCCGTCCGGACGCTGCTGTTGACGGCGCCGATCGTTTTGACCTCGTTGAAGTCCCGGGCGTACTGCTCGCTGGTGAGCGCGGGCGGGCCGGACGAGCGGAACATCGACGCGCTGGGGATGAGGAACGGCTTGAGGTTGGCCACCCATGCGCCGTCGTTGGCGTTGGTCGGCGGGGTGGGCCGCCACTGGCCGGGTCCGGTGCCGACGGGCCAGGCCGCGTTGCCGAACGCCCCGTCGTTCTGCCGGGCGCTGATCATCGCGGCGGCGGTCTGGCTGCCCACCGAGATCCCGCGCCGCTTCGCGCTGCCGTCAGGTACAGCGGCCAGCCACTGGTCGTACTGCGTCTGCAGCCGCGCCTGCTGGGCCGGGAACAGGGAGCTGAGCACCTGGAAGGCGGCGGTGCCGACGGCCGCGTTCACCGACTCGCGGCCGTTGGTGGCCGGCGCGGTCAGGTACGGCTGGTAGGGCGTCCCGGCGATGGCGTTGACCGCGTCGTAGATGGCGCCGTGCACCATGGCGAAGCTGCGCGCCTGGACCTGCGGCTGCTGGCCTGCCACGTCCCAGATCGCGGATTGCGCGTTGCGGTCCCAGACGATGACGGCATTCTCGGACGTGCTCGCTTCCGCAGCCTGCGCCGGAGGGGCACCGACGGCGGCCTGCGACGCGGCGGCGAGGATACCGGTGACCGCCACGCTGAGGACTGTTCGGCGGCTGCGAACCTGACGTGTCATCCCTACCTCCCCCCGCTGGCGACGCCAGCTGCATTTCCATTTACGCAAGTGAATGTCGAGAGGCATGCTACCGCCTCACCCGCAGGCTCCACACTGGCCGAACGGGCGGACCAGTGGCAGCCGAACCCCTCGGCCTGCCCTTCCGGCATCGCTCGGAACCTGGTGACGCGTGTGGGGCTCGGGAATTGGATTACGCCGGTTGACCTGCAGTTGTGTGCATGCCCGCCATCGGCGTGGCCGGCACGATGGAGGCCATGGCCGCGTCCCTTGTGTACCTACTGCTTCGCCAGGTTTTGCAGATGTTGACCCAGATCGCCCGTGATGGCGGGGCCAAGGATGTGGAGCTCCTTGTACTCCGTCACCAGGTGGCGGTGCTACGCCGGCAGGTGGGCCGCCCCGTCCTCCAACCGGCCGACCGGGTGGTGCTGGCCGCCTTGTCGCGGCTGCTGCCCCGCCCGCGCTGGGCGGCGTTCTTCGTCACCCCGGCCACCCTGCTGCGGTGGCACCGACAGCTGATCGCCCGGCACTGGACCTACCCGCATACCCGGCCCGGCCGGCCGCCGGTCGACCAGCAAGTGCGGGACCTGGTGCTGCGACTGGCCGCTGAGAACTCAACGTGGGGGCACCGCCGGATACAGGGTGAGCTGGTCGGCTTGGGCTACCGGGTGGCGGCCAGCACGGTATGGAAGATCCTGCACAAGGCCGGGGTCGACCCGGCGCCGCGGCGCTGTGGGCCGACCTGGAAACAGTTTCTGACCGCCCAGGCGCACACGATCCTGTCCTGCGACTTCTTCACCGTCGATACGGTGTTCCTCCAGCGGATCTACGTGTTGTTCTTCGTGGAGATCGCCTCCCGTCAAGTCCACGTCGTCGGGGTGACCGCACATCCGACCGGCGCCTGGGTGGCTCAGCAGGCCCGGAACCTGCTGATGGACCTCGACGGGCGGGTGTCCAACTTGCGGTTTCTGCTGCGCGACCGGGACGCGAAGTTCACCGCGGCGTTCGACGCGGTGTTCACCGCTGCGGGTATCGACGTGATCAAGACTCCGCCTCAGTCGCCGAGAGCGAACTCATTCGCCGAACGGTGGGTGGGCACCGTACGCCGGGAGTGCACCGACCGGATGCTCATCATCGGCGAGCGACATTTGGCGGCAATCCTCAGCGAGTACGTGGCTCACTACAACGGCCATCGTCCACATCGTTCGTTGGGCCAGCAGCCACCGAGCCGGCCGCCTCAGATCGTAGACTTGAACGCCGTCCGGGTGCAGCGACGCCCAATCCTCGGCGGCTTGATCAACGAGTATTCGCAGGCGGCGTAGCCGAAATTCAATTTTCGAGCCCGACAGGATTCGCCCACACCGTGCTGGTGGACATGCGGGAACGGCTGCGCTGCTCCGACCGGCCGGATCGGGTGTTCGAGGTGGCTTTGGACGCCGCCCGGACGGCCGGGCTGCTGGGGCGGCGGCGGGTGCTGGACTCGACGCCGCTGTATGACGCGGTCGCCACGATGGACACGATCACGCTGATCCGGTCAGCGATCCGTGGCCTGCTCGCCGCCGCCAGCGGCGATCTGGCGGCACGGTTACGGGCGGCGCTGACCAGCGGCGACGACTACACCACGGCCGGCAAGCCGGTCATCGACTGGGACGACCAGGCCGCCCGCGACGGGTTGGTCGACTCCCGCGCCCGGGACGGCTACGCGCTGCTGGCCGTCCTCGACGGCCAGCACCTGCCCGAGCCGGTCGACCAGGCGATGCGGCTGCTGGCCACCGTGCTGGGCCAGGACCTGCAGACCGGCGACGACGGCGTGCTGCGGATCGCCCGCAAGGTCACCCCGGACCGGGTGATCTCCACCATGGATCCCGAGGCGAGGCACGGACACAAGACCAGCCACCGCGGCTTCGACGGCTACAAGGGCCACATCGCCATCGACCCGGACGCCGAGATCATCACCGCGACCGCGGTCACCGCCGCCAATACCGGCGACGCCGAGCCGGCCGCCGAACTCATCACCGACCTCACCGAGTCGGCCGGGGCCGCCGCCGTGGTCTACGGCGATGCCGCCTACGGCGCCGGCGACGTCCTCGACCACCTGGACACCCACGGCATCGAGGCCAAAACGAAGGTTCAGACCCCCAACGCGCCTACCGGCAAGTTCACCAAAGACCGCTTCGACATCGATCTCACCGCGGCCACGGTGACCTGCCCCAACGGCGTCACCATCTCGATCCGGCCGGTCACCGGCCACGCCCGCCACGCCGGCAAAGCCGCGTTTGGTCCCGCCTGCACCGCCTGCCCGCTGCGCGGACAGTGCACCGATTCCAAGACCGGCCGCACCATCACCATCGGCCACCACGAGGCCCACCTCGCCGCCGCCCGCATCCGCCAGACCGACCCCACCTGGCAAGCCGACTACCGCGCCACCCGACCCAAGGTCGAACGCAAGATCGCCCACCTCATGCGCCGCCGCCACGGCGGCCGACGCGCCCGCATGCGCGGCCGAACCCGCGTCGCCGCCGACTTCACCCTGCTGGCCGCCGCAGTCAATCTCGCCAGACTCGCCACCGTCGGACTCACCCACACCCACCGTGGCTGGACCCTCAACCCCGCCTGAGCCCGACCCGGGACAGTCCGCCCACCACCACAACAGGCACGACACGGACCACAACACCGGACTGGCACCGCTTCCGCATCTCAACCACCAACGCGCCAGCGGACTCCCACTGCACAGACAGCAACAGCGGCTGACCGGATATCCCGACCAACCCCCGTTTCACACCAGCCACCTAGTCGCTTTTCGGCCCGACTGTACGACAGGACACCTGGACAGCCGGAAATTCCATCCGTGCAGGGCCACGGCTACGGCACCATGTCGGGATGAACTGGCTGAAGCGAGGGTCCCGGCCTGGGCGGCAGGCGGCGGCGGAGGAGCAACCGTCGCTGGCTGCCGTCAGGACGGCGACGACCGAGGCCGCCGCGCGGGGCTGGGAGGAGCTGGAGCGTCTGGTCGAGGTGCTCGCCGATGTCGAGGAGACCGGCGGCGAGGACCTGGGCCGTGCGGCACTCGGCGTCCTGAGCGAGCTGCCGAGAGTGGTGGCGCGGCTGGACGAGCACGCCCGGCGGGCGCTGTGGTACCCGTCGTACCAGCCGCCGGTTCTTGCCCGGCTGGTGGCCCGGGTGGACGCCGGGGCAGCGGGCCCCATCGCGGTCGCGCTGGCCACCACGCACCGCGACGGCCGGATCCGCGAGAAGGCGGTCGCCGCGCTGCTGGCCCGGCCGTGCCCGGAGTTGATGCCGTTCCTCGTGCTGCGCACCGGCGACTGGGTGGCACCGGTACGCGACCGGGCCCGCGCCGGGCTGGCGGTGCTGCTCGCCAACGACTCCGGCAGCTACCTGCCCGCCGTGCTTCCCACCACGTTGGTGGTGGCGGGCCACCGGCGCGGTGGCTTCGCGCACGCCCAGATGCTGGCTGCGCTGATCACCGCGCCGACCCCGGTACGCCAGCTGTTGGCAGCCTCCGCTGACCGCGGGCAGCGGAGGTTCGTGTTCGACACCGCGCTGGCCCACGGCTGGCTCGGCCTCGACGAACTGGTCGCCGCCGCCGAGACGGACGGAGATGTGCGCATCCGGGTCAGGGCCGCGGAGGCGGCGTGCCGGGAGGCGGTGTGGACCCGCCGCGTGCCCACCCTGCGCCGGCTGGTGCGCAGCCGCCGCGGCGAGGTGCGGGTCGTCGCGCTCACAGGGTTGGTCCGCAGCGGCCACGACGCCGAGGTCTTGGAGCATCTGGACGATGACGCCGCGCTGGTCCGTGCGGTCGCGCGGGACGCCGCCCGCCGCGTCGGCGTCGATCCGCTGGTTCACTACCGGACCGCGGTGGCCGCGCCGGTGCCGGCACCGGGTGCCATCGCCGGGTTGGCCGAGGCCGGCTCCGCCACGGACGCGGCGCTGTTGCAGCCACTGCTGGCACACGTCTCCGCCGGCGTGCGCGCCCAGGCGGTACGGGCCCTGCACCACTTGGGTGGGGTCGACGTCGATGCGCTGATCCCGCTGCTGCGTGACCCGTCCCCGGCCGTGGTACGGGAGACGACCGCGGCTGTCCGGCCTCGTATTCGGCGGGTGCCGCCCGGGCTGGCCTGGCAGCTACTGACCGACTCTCGAGCCGAGGTGCGCCGGGCCGGCTACCGCCTGCTCCGCGACCGGACTACCGCGGTCCACCTCCGCGCCGCACTGACGCTGGCGGCCGACCGGGACCCGGCGCTGGCTCGGCGCGGCTGCGCCGATGTCACCCGACTGGCCCGCGACGCCGTCCGGACGTCGTGGCGCCGAACACCCGCACCGGAACTGCTCATCACCGTCGCCGAGCGCGCCGACCTCACCGAACTGACCAAACGGGCGGCGGGAGCGCTCGGCGAGGACACCGCGGAGCTGACCCTAAGGTGGCTGGCCGCCACCACCCCGACCGACGTGGCGGTCTCGTGACCGTAGGCCATGGTGCGGTTGTCCAGCGTCGACGCTAGGCGGGTGAAGGCCTATCGCAATCAGCCCGGGAGGGGATCCTGCTGCTGGTCCCGCTGTGGCGGGTCAGCGGCGTGGACTGCTATCTGCTGCTGGATGGCCACGACCGGCTCGTCGCCATGCTTGTCGAGCACGCCTACGTCCTCGCCGCCGACGGTGCCGCCAGGCTCGCACTCGCCGGCAATGCCGCCGCCGGTGAGTGGCTGCGCGAGTTCCGCGCCCAGCTGCGCCCGTGGGACCATACCTCCGCCGTCCGTACCCTCGACGAGAGATTGGCCGAACTGACCGCATGAGCGACCATGCCGCCCAGTCGCCCATCCGCGCCGTCTACTTCGATGTCGGCGAAACCCTGATCGATGAGTCCACTGAGTACGGCACCTGGGCCGACTGGCTCGGCGTGCCCCGGCATACCTTCTCGGCCGTCTTCGGTCAGGTCATTGCCCAAGGCCAGGACTACCGGCAGGTGTTTCAGCACTTCCGGCCCGGCTTCGACCTCGCCGTCGAGCGCCAACGCCGTGCCGACGCCGGCCTCGCCGAGCACTTCAACGCCCGCGACCTGTACCCGGACGTGCGCGAGTGCCTCGCCGCTCTCAAGACGGACGGCTACTTCGTCGGCGTGGCCGGCAATCAGACCGCTCGTGCTGGCCGGCTGCTGCGCGAGCTGAACCTTGGCGTCGACCTCATCGCCACCTCCGAAGACTGGGGTGCCGAGAAGCCCACCCCGGCCTTCTTCGCCGCGCTCGTCGAGTCGGCCGGGTGTGCGCCGGCCGAGATCGCCTACGTGGGGGACCGGCTCGACAACGACATCCTGCCGGCGCTCAACGCTGGCCTCATCACCGTGTTCATCCGGCGTGGGTCTTGGGGCTACTACTATGCGGCGCGGCCCGAGGCCGAGAAAGCGCACGTGCGCATCGACAGCCTCGCGGAACTGCCGGAGCAGTTGCGAAAGCTCAGCAGCGAACGCTGAACGTGCCGTACCGCGGCGACATGAGACGCGGTTCGTGGGGGAGCAGAATGGGAGCAGCGGGGCGCTCCCAACGGCGCTGAACGGCGTCCGACCGGGCTGAGCTGCTCGGATCGTCTCGGCGTGACCTGCGGGTTCTTGTATTTGTGCAGGTCAGCGCATGATCGGATTTTCGTTGACACGGAAGCGTTCAACGGCGCTGAACCGCGTTGAATGGCGTCGTATCGCCCCAGCTCAACAGCTCTTTACAGGCCACCGGCGTAACGACTGACGAGAGTGGCTGCACTTACCGGTGGGGGCAGAATGGGAGCATGCGCATAAATGATCTCTATCGCCTTCGATTCGAAGGTCTCGTCCTCGTCGTCGCATCGATCAAGGCAGCGACCGGCGGCGATGCATGGGCCTGACCTCTTCCCCCGCACGGAAGAGGTCACGGTCCCTTGGCCTCCTGGTTGGCGTCACCCGGCCGGCCGGCGACCACCTGAGGTGAGCTCGCCGGTGAAGCCCTGACTGTTCGATCCGAAATCGTTTCTAAAGCCCGGTACCCGCTTCTGGCGGTACCGGGCTTGCTTGTTTTCCACCTCGTTGTCCGGCTCCATCGGCCGGACCTTCGTCAAGGAGTCCCCTGTGTCCACTACCAACACCAATTCGCACCGTCGTCTGCCCCGTCCTGCAGCACAGCGGCCGGTTGAGGCTCCCGCGTCGACGACGCCGTCGTCAGCCGGGGACGGCAACCAATTGCTGTACACCCCGGCGGAGGCCGCCGCGCGGCTGCGTATCCGCGAGTCGTGGCTGCGCCGCAAGGCGGCCGCCCGGCAGATTCCGTGCACGTTCCTCGGCAAGCATCTGCGGTTCTCCGTCGCCGACCTGACCGCGATCGTCGCCCAGCACGGCCAGGCCCCGACCGGCCGCCGGCCCCGCCGGCGCGCGTCGCGGTCCACGGTCCGGGATCGCGACTTGCCCACCCGGCCGATGCGAAGCGTGGATCCACCCGACCGCGTTGACCACAACCGAAACCAGGGGAGCAGTACATGGCATGGGTAGAACGTCACCGCAGCGCGTTCCGGGTCCGGCTGCGGCTACCCGACGGCACCGTGATCACCGACTCGCTGCATGAGGCCAAGCAGGCCGCGCAGCTGCGGGCCAAGGAGATCGACGTGGACATGGCCCGCGACGCCTTCATTGACCCGCGTGACGGCAAGATCAGCCTGGGCGAGTGGGTGGAGATCTGGATGGCCACCCACCAGGCCGCACCGGCGACCTGGGCGGCCTACCGTAGCCACCTGCGGCTGCACATCCTGCCCCGCCTGGGCCGTCTTCAACTGGTGGCGATCCGCCGCCAGCACGTCAAGGCCCTTGTCGTCGAGCTGCGCAAGACCCTGGCCTCGCGCTCGGCCGCCGACGTCGTCATGGTGCTGTCCATGGTGCTGCAGGAGGCCGTGGAAGACCGGCGGATCCCGTTCAACCCCTGCCGCGGGGTGCGGGTGGCCAACCCGAACTGGCCGGAGCGACCGCACGCCACCCCCGAACAGGTCGCGGCCATCGCCGCCCGGATGCGCCGCCCGATCGACGCCCTCATGGTCGTCACCGCCGCCTACACCGGGATGCGCTGGGGCGAGCTGGCCGGCCTCGACCGCGCCAACGTCGACCTCGACAAGGGCACCATCTATGTGCACCCGGAGGTCGGTGCGCTGCACGAGGTCGGCGGCACGCTGTACCTCGGCCCGCCCAAGACCGCCGACTCCGTCCGGCACATCCCGCTGCCGCCGTTCCTGACCGACCAACTCACCCGGGCACTCGAGGCACACGACCACCCGATCGTGTTCCCCGGTGCCCGGGGCAGCTTCCAGCGCCGCTCCAACTTCAACCGTCGAGCCTGGACCCCGGCCGTCGCCGGCGACCCGGACGCCGGCATCCCGCCGATCCTCGCCGGCATGCACTTCCATGACCTGCGCCACACCCACAAGACCTGGCTGATCGAGGACGGCATCCCCGAGATCGCCCAGGCCCGACGGCTGGGCCACCGCCTCGGCGGCGTCCGCGGCATCTACAGCCACGTCACCCCGGTCATGCGGCAGCGCCTGACCGAGGCGCTGCAACGCCGCTGGGAATCCGTCCAGGCACCGCCGACCGAGCGGGGGCGGCCGGCCGAGGCGGCATGACCACCGCGCACGGGGACGATCCTGCGGCAGCCGGGTACACCGCCCCCTAGATGATCTTGTGCTCCCCATTTGCTCCCCACGTAAGGGACACAACGGGAAACGCCCGTTACCGGGTCTCCGGTGACGGGCGTTTGACCTGCATAAATGCTGTGGGCGATACTGGGATCGAACCAGTGACCTCTTCGGTGTGAACGTGGACGCTGTGACGCCGTGACCAGGGTGAACACGAGCCGGCGCAGGTCAGCGGCGTCCGTTCGCAGCAGCTTGACGCCGTTCGGAGCAGTTCAGCGCAGTTCACGGTGCCCGCGTGCTCCCCATCTGCTCCCCAGGTGTTGTGCTGCACTCAGTGTCTGACGCCCACAGACGGCTGTTGGACATCTCCGACACCGCAGCGTTGGAGGCGCCGTCTTGGGCGCTTCGCGTCCGCCTGTGTGCAAACCTCGGCGGCTCGCTTCCGCTTGAGGTTCCGGCGCTGTGAGAGGGTGGGAACGTTGGGATGCCGGGCCAAGGAGCGTAAGTGGAGCCTGACTATCTGCCACTCGCGGATGCGATCAGCGAGTTGCGCAACGAGTTGATGGCAGCCGTCGACAACGCCACCGGCGAAGATCTCCGGTTCGCGGTCGAAGCCATCGAGGTCGAGATGCAGGTCGTGGTGACCAACACGGTGAAGGGCGAAGCTGGCGGGACGTTGTTCGGCGTCCTGACGCTCAAGGCCGGTGCCGACCATGCCAAGGCGGCGACCCACAAGGTCAAGTTGATGCTGAAGCCGATGACTTTGTCGGATCCTCGTGCTGACGTCTACGTAGCGGACCCGGTCCCCGTTCGGCCCGAGTGAAGGAGCGGAACCGCAGATGCGAATCAATTCTGTGGCTGAGGTCTACGGCGGAGCGTCCGGCACCGGGCACGTACTCGGGCAGGATCTGGTCTTGACCGCATCTCATGTGGTGGCGGACGGTCATGCAGTGTCGGTACGGACTCTCGGGAGCGCCGAGTGGGTCGATGCTGACGTGATCTGGCGTGGCACGGGGGATGTGGACGCGGCACTGCTGCGCACCCGGCAGCCCCTCCCGTCCGAAACGGTGGATTCTTCGCTGCGCTGGGGAAGCGTCGGAACCCACGAGCAGATCTCTTGCCGGGTCACCGGCTTTCCGGCCGTCCAGGCGCGCTCCAGCGGAGTTCGTGACACCGACACCTTCTGCGGCCAGACGGTGCCCGGGGCGGGCTACAAGGACGGCCGGATTGTCATCCAGTCCGCAGGGGGTCCGCGCGACCGTATCGGGTCGGTTTCCCCCTGGGCGGGTATCTCGGGAGGCGCGGTGTTCTCGTCGCCCGAATCCCATCTGCTCGGGATCGTCGAGTCGGTGCCTGCGGGCTACCCGAACAACCGCCTGAAAGTGGTGCCGACGAGCACTCTCCTCAAGGACTCTCGGTTCCGCGAGTTCGTGGGTGATCCTGCAATTCGCTCCGTGACCAAGTCCGGCTCCGTGATCCACCCGCCGTACGGGACGCTGCCGGACCGCCATCCAGATTCTTGGCTGCTCGACCCTCGCTACGCGATTGTCGACTTCATCGATGACGGGGGGTGGCTGGATGACCTGACGAAGTGGGCCACCTCTTCCGAGCCGTTTAGCATCGGCGCCATCACCGGCAGCGGCGGGATGGGCAAGAGTAGGCTCGCCGCCGAGTTGGCGGATCGCATGCGGCAGGTCGGCTGGGACGCGGGTTACCTCAACATCGACAATGTTCAGAGCTGGCATGAGGTCTCGTCCGAGCAACCCTTGCTCATAATCATCGACTATGCGAGCCGATTCGGTGAGCGGCTAGCCGGGCTCATCGAACGGCTCGCGGCGAACTCGTCGGGAAAGCCGGTCCGGCTCCTTCTCGTCGAACGAAGATTGGGAGCCTGGTGGGAGACCGTCAACCGGTTGACGCGTCGACGTGCTCAGCATCTTCTCGACGAGCACGTCGTACTCCACGAAAGCTCAATCAGCCCGGAATCGGTGAGTCGGCACCTGGAACTGGCTATGAGCTCACTGTCCCGGAAGCTCGGGGTGGAGCCGATCCCGACGAGCGAGATCCGGACCGGACACTCGACCAGCCCGCTCCTGACTCACATCTCGGTACTGCTCGCACTCAGGGGAACGGGACTCGCACTCGGGGCTGCGGAACCGCTAGGACGTAGTCCGGCCACGCGGGAAGCGCTGCTGCAGGGCTTGCTCGATCGCGAGGTCACGCGGTGGGAGGCAGCCCTGGAGGCTCACAAGCTGGGTCATCTCCATCCCACCCAAGCGGGCCGACTCGTGGCTCTGGCCTCTCTCTTCAGCCCCACGCGAGCCGAGGCTAAGGCGCTGCTGGAGAGGATGCCGGAGATCTGCTCGCAACCGGACGTCCTCAAGGCTGTCGAGTGGCTTGCGGACATGTTCGGCTCCGAGGACGGGGTGATTCGTCCCGTCGGGCCGGATCTTGTCGTCGAGCACCTACTCGAAACACTGAACGACCTCGACTCGCTCGTCCTCCGCCTGCTCGACGCCCGTGATGCCCTTACCGATGCGCCTCGGACGAGAATGTTCCACCTGCTGAGCCTTTCAGCGCAGAACGGAAGGAACTCCCGGGCCGCGCTGACGGCAGCCTTGGCGAGGCATCTGCCGCAGCTCCTAGAAGCGGAGATCAGCAACGCGGAAACTGAGGACCATAGCTTGCTCGCCGGAGCCTTGTCGGTCTGTGACAAGTCCAATATCGCGTTGTCGAGAATCGCCCAGCAGGTCGCAGCGAGCATTCCGTCTGATTCGGACAGGCTCGCCGAGGTCCGGGCAGAGGTTTTCAGCCTGGCGATCACCCGCAGCCGCAGGCGCGCTGGTGGCAGCATCGACGAGGTTCCGGACGAACTGCTCGTGGAGGAGCGCGCTGCGGACTTCGCGGAGCTCGGACGCCTGCTCAACGAACTCGGGACGAGCCTAGGTCGCCTCAGCCGTTGGGGACGGGCGCAAGCCGCGACGCTGGAGGCCGTCGAGATCTTCTCGGTACTCAGTGCCAAGTTCGGCAACTTCCACGACCGGCGCAGCCTTGCGGTTGCGCTCAGCCACGCAGGAAAGTTTTTCAGAAGTCTGCGACTGCACGACCAATCTCTGCGATCCGCGATGAGGGCTACCGAGCTGTGGCGCGAGCTCGCCGCGGAGGATCCGAAGGAAAGGGAAGACCTAGCCATAGCCTTGACGAATCTGGCGGACTCCCTTTGCTCCGCAGGGAAGCCGGCCGAAGCAATCGCCTATAGCACCGAGGCCATAGCACTCCTGCGATCCGAGTTGCGTCAGGGCGGCGAGCGCGCAAGGCCCCGGCTCGAGCGGGCTCTCTCTGAGCTGACCCATCACCTGATGGAGGCCGGGGACGTCGACCGGGCACGGGAGGCGATCACCGAGGCCGCCAACTCCAAGGGTTTCGAAGTGGGACAGACCGTCGAGACCAACAGGCTTGACTCGGTCGGCTACCTCAACGGATTGGCCGCGGAGTTGCTGTTGCGCGAGGGTGAGTTCGAGAAGGCGAAGTCCTGCGCCATCATCTCGGCATCCGCCTACGGCAAATATGCCCACGAATACCCGGGAAATTTTTACTACCTGCGCGGAAGCCTGCAGCTTCTCCTCAGAGTTCTGGACGCGGCCGGCGAGGCCGAGGATGCAGCCGCAATGCGAGCGGATCTGGCACATCTACTCCTGGAGCCAGGCATCGAAGACTACGACAAGGAGATCCAAGAGTTCCAGGGGTTCGCGCACGTCATCGAGGGCCGAGGTGCTTCAACGATATTCTCGAAGGTTCCGTTGCGTTGAGCGTTGGCAAGATCGAGGCAGGCTTGAGTAGTGAGGTCATCGATCCGCCCGCGCTCGTGGCTGCCGCCGAAGTCGGCGTTCGCTGGCTTCCGGTTCCCGGCCGAGGTGATCGTCGTCGCGGTCCGCTGGTACCTGCGGTACAACCTCTCGTACCGTGACGTAGAGGAGCTACTGGTCGAACGCGGCATCGAGGCCGACCAGGTCACCGTCTATCGATGGGTGCAGCGGTTCACCCCACTGCTGGCCGACGCCGCCCGATTCGCCCGTCACTCACCCGGCGACAGGTGGCACGTCGACGAGACTTACGTGAAGGTCAACGGAGTCTGGCGCTACGTCTACCGGGCGATCGACCAGTACGGACAGGTCATCGACGTGCTCGTCTCGGCCCGCCGCGACGCCGGCGCGGCCCGCCGGTTCTTCCGCCGGGCACTGTCCACACTGATGGTGACACCCAGCGAGGTGGTCACCGACGCCGCCGCAGTCTACCTCGGCGTGCTCGACGAACTGATGCCGCACGCGTGGCACCACGTCGAGCAGCACGCCAACAACCCGATCACAGTCGCCTCAAGCGCCGGCTGAAACCGATGCGCGGGTTACAGACCGATCGGACCGCGCAGGTGATCATCGCCGGACACGCCTTCATGCAGAACCTGCGACGTGGACATTACGAACTCGCCGTCGACGCCCCGCCGACAATGCGGATCGCCGCGGCGTTCACAGAACTCGCCCAAGCGATCTGACTGCGGACCCGACAGGGCTCAACACGTCCACCGATCCCACAACGCAACGGCGCCCCGGATGCTGCGCGAGTACTACAACGCCTGCGGCGACGGCCATGCACTCCAGGCTCTCCTGTCCAATCGGCCGCTGCTGACCTTCGTGCTCGACCGAGTGTTGCCGGTTCTCGTGGGCCCGCGCTGGAGATAGGCAAGAAGCGCTGGCGAGGGGCATACCAGGGACTCTCGCAAGCTGGACCGCTGCCGACCGTTCAGAAATCACCCGGCCATGCCTGGCCACCTGGTCGGTGCCCGCCGTCGCACCCACCTCCGGAGCCGTCCACCGACAAGGGCATACCCGCCGACCAACCTCACCACAGGCCTCGACAGATCCGGTCATGCGGGGTGTACGTGCGGGTTGACGGGGCCGCCCCGGTTTGTGGTCCGCCCGGCGATGAGACCGTTGGTTGGTACAGCCCGCTCAGTCACAATGGCCCGGTGCCTCTATTTGAGATGACCGATGACGCGCTGGTCCCGGTGCCTTCGACGACGTTCGCGGTGGAGCAGGTCCTCGAACGCGCGGATCTCCAACGACTGCTACGGGCTCGGATCGACATGATTGTTGACGGCGTGCTTGTGGTGTCCGAGGAGTTCGGCGCGTTCGCTGACGCCCGGAGGCGGGTGGACCTCCTGGGACTGGACCGCGACGGCCGGCTCGTGGTGTTCGAACTCAAGCGGACCACCGATGGCAGTCATCTGGAACTGCAAGCGCTGCGCTACGCGGCGATGGTGTCGGTGATGACCTTCGAGGATCTCGTCGAGCATTACGAGCGGTACCTCGCCCGTGTCGAGCCGGTAGCGGTCGACGACGCACGCTCGCGGCTGGTGGAGTGGTTGGAAGACGTGGGCGGTGAAGATGCCGTCCTGAGCCGGGAGGTGCGCGTCGTTCTCGTAGCCGGCGGGTTCGACCGGGAGATCACCACTACGGTGCTATGGCTGACCGACGTGTACGGACTCGACATTCGGTGTATCAGGCTCACACCGTACAAGGTCGCCGAACGGCTACTGCTCGACGTACAGCAAGTTATCCCCCTACCCGAGGCCAGCGAGCTGACCGTGCAACTGCGTCGCCGCGAAACCCAGGCACGCGCTGTACGAACCGACACCCGAGACTGGACTCCGTACGTAATCATCACGCCCGACGGTCGCGGTGAGCCACTTCGCAAACGCCGCGCGGTTCTGGCGATGGTGACCGCGCTGCACCGCGCCGGCGTACCAGCTGAACAGCTCGCTGAAGTACTGACTCGCTCCAAGTTCCTCGACGTCGAGGGTCAGTTGACCGGACAGGAGCTCACAGACGCCTTCCTCACAACCCATCCCGCGCAAGCGAACCGTCTGGGTCGATGGTTCCTCGACGCGCCGATCCACGACAGCGGCCGCACGTGGGTGCTGTCGAAAATGTGGGGCACCACGACTCAGCCGGTCCTCGAACGGCTCGTACCGCTGGCGCCAGTTGCCGGCTTCGGATTCGAGGCAGTGCCGGGCGAGTAGCAGCGGCCTAGTACTGCAACGGCAGTTAGGGTGTTGGGTAGCCGCGTCTGCGGTAGTGGCAGGCGCGGGCCTGGTGTTGGCGTCTGCGTCGCCAGTGTGACCAGGCCTCCGTCGCCCAATTTTTCAGCAGGTTTGGGCCGACACGCTGGAAGGCGATCCGATGTCCGAACGCGAAGAGCGGGAAGAGATCAGCCCAGAGGAGCTGTTGCGACGGGTGCGGGAGGCGGGCGGCAGTTTGGTACTGACCGGACTGGACTCGGCCGAGATGCGGGCGTGGCGGCACGCCGCGAAGAACGCGTATCTGCGGCTGCTACGGGTCGGGCAAGAGCGGCTGATCCGTGACAGTAACGACCCCACCACACTACGACTACGGATCGTCGACACCAGCGACGAGACGAGTGGTCATCCGGCGGAGTGCTCCGACGCCGAGTTCGACGAACTGCTCCGGTCGATGCGGCCACGGCCGGTACCACCACGCACCGCCGAGTTTGTCGGCAGGGTGGTACCGGTACCCTCCCGGGTGCCCAAACCGCACCCGTTGGTGGTGGAGCTGGTGGCAGCCGCCGAACGCCCGGAGCGGCTGTTCGCCGAACGGTGGGACAAGCCCCTGCCACCGCGCAAAGCGCCGGTGGTGCGGATGGCGCGGATCTGGCAGGCCATCGTCGACGAGGCGGTGTTTCGCGGCTACGACGTGCGCGTCGATATAGACAGCTACAACGCGCACGACCGGGGACACCTCGTGGTGATCATGCGGCCCGACGAGTGTCCGATCAGCCTCACCGCCATCACCCGAGGCACGCTGCAGCTGAGCTTGCCGTCGGAGAACCGGCGTCGGCGTGGCGACGTGTGGACCGACGAGCCGGACCGGCGGATCGAGACCTGCCTCGGGCAGCCGTTCACCCGCATGGAGCAGCGAGCCGATGCCGCGATCGCGCAACGCGCCGTGGAGCGGCGGCGGACAGATGAGCGGCGCCGGACGTGGGAAGCGGCGATGAAGACCGCGAAGCGGGAACTCGCCGAGGACCACCGTCGTCAGACGGTCGTCGACCGCATCGCCGAGGTAGCCTTCAGTGACCAGGCCCGCGCCTACAGTCGAGCGTTGCGGGCGTGCGCCGCCGAACTAAAGCCGGCGAAGCGCGACGAGGTCGTGGCGTGGGCGGACTGGATCGACGCATATGCCGACACGATCGACCCACGCCGGCAGCTCATCGGCATGCCGGCCGTCCCGGAGCCGGGTCCCGACGAGCTGCGGCCGTACCTGCACGGCTTCAGCCCGTACGGGCCGTCGCATTACTGATGCCACCAGCGTCGATTGGGATGCCACGGCGTGCGGACAGGAATCGCGACCGGTCGCTGCGGCGGTGGCGCGGGCCGGCGTTGGCGGTGAAGCTCGGCCGGGTCGACAGGGGCGGGTAGCCCGGGCGGGTCGATGACGGGATCGACCTCGTCGGCGTACCGCCGGGCCCACCGCAGCCACTTGTCATCCGGGTCCATTCCCGCGGCGACGAGCTGGTCGCAGTGGCCGCGAATGTCCTCGGCCAGGCTCCAGGCCCGGACCTGTTCGCGGAGGATCTCGGCCCGGTAGTCGGTCAGGAGCCGTTCCTGCTCCTCGGCTCGGCGTCGCTCCTCTCGCCGCCGCTGCCGTCGACGTTCCCTGCTGACGGCCCGGGCCTGGCGGACGATCTCGTCGAGGATGTCGCCGAGCTGCTCTTCGACCGGCTGCTTGGCTCGGTCGGCCCACCTGTCGCGGCCACCGGTGCCGGCACCGACGAGGCCCACCACGACGCGCAACGTCCACCGGGCGCCGGTCTCCTCGTGCACCCGCACGCTGTAGGGCTCCTCATCGGCCACCACCTGCAGCAGCGCTGCGTCCTGGCCCGCCCGCACCACCAAACCCCGCCGTTCGGCTTCCCGGGCGAGCGCCTCCAGCAACATCAAGGTCCGTGAACGGTTCTGCGGCGAGGCCGGTAGCCGTGCCGGCTGGTTACGAAGCGCGTCCACCACGGGATGCGGATCGGCCAACAGCTCCGGTACCAGTATCCGCGACCCCACGCCGGGTCGGTTGGCGCGCCACGGATGCTGCCCGGGCTTGAGCTGGATGACCAGGTCGCCGCTGTTGCGGCCACGGTGCAGCAGATGCCACCCGTCGGGCACCTCGTTGTGCTGCTTGAGCGCATGGATCGCACGCCGCCACGCGGCTCGGATCTGCTCAGGGGGATCGGCGACCTGCACCACGCCGCCACCGTCTTCCAGCAATGCGAGGAAATCGGCAGCGGTCGCAGGCGGGGGCGTGGTCGCCGGCATTGTCTTCACGAGCGCACCTCCACCGTGGATGCCGGTTCATTCCCCCGCCTGTGCCGGCATTAGCGTCAGTGGCGGATGGAACCGGGCCCCGGTTCATGGTTCATCGGCTATGAGAGCGCTGGTTGACCGTTGGTGATCCACTGCTGCGCGAACCGTCTGCTTTCAAGGTGCTGGCACGCATGTTGCCGGTGTCGTCGGCGTTCTGGTCATCGGTCGGTTCGTTAGCGACCGCCGTTGAAGCGCAGCAGCGGTACGTCGTACAGGTCGGGGTCGGGGACGCGACGCATGGCGGGTGCGGCGATCTCGATGATGAGCATCTCGGTGAGGAACTGCACGGTGGCGGCGAGCAGGTGGCTGGTGTGGCCGGTGGCGCTGTGCTCCTTGAGCCCGACGCTGACGTGGATGTGCGGCAGGATGCGATCGTCGGTGGCGTCGTAGGCGATGGTGCCGCCGCCGAGGGCTTCGACGTTGGTCAGGTGGACGCGGTCCCAGACCGGGGCCTGGGGGTTGTCGAGGCGTTGGCAGGTGCCGACGATCTCGACGGTGCTGAACCCGGCGATGAATACGGGGATGTAGCCGTGGCGGATGCCGTTGATCCGGCATGCCTCGGCGAGGGCGGTGAAGAAGTCCTCGCCGTGGTCGAAGGTGACGCCGATCATCCGCCCTGGCGTCAGGTCGTGACTACGCATGCTGCTCCTTGCGGCGGTCGTGGGTCGGCCATGGCCAGCGGTCGGGGTCGGCGGTGCCGCCGGCCACGGCGAAGGCGCCGCCGACGAGGTCGCGGTCGGCGCCGGTGGCGAGGGCGACGTGCAGCAGGATGCGGGCCTTGTACGCCTCGAGGAACCCGGCGCCGATCAGCCCGCGCCGTTGCAGGTCGCTTTCGGAGCCGGGAAAGGCGTACGTGGCCGACAGCACCGGGCCGGCGCCGGTACGGGAGGCGAGGACGACCGGGATCGTCGCGGCGAGCGTGGTGAGCGGGTCGACGAGCCGCTGCGGGACGTGGCCGGCGCCGAGGCCGGCCACGACGAGGCCGTCGAGCTGGTCGGCGCCGGCGAGCAGCGTCCCGTCGTCGCCGAGGGTCACGGTGTACAGCCCGACGCGCGGCGTCCGGGTGAGCGGCTGGACGGGCACGGTCAGGCGGTGGGGCGGTCGGGTGAGCAGCCGTACCGCGCCTTCCACGACGTACCCGAGCGGGCCGGTGTCGGGCGAGCGGAAGGTGGCGCCGCTGGTCGAGTGGGTCTTGCGGACGTGACGGGCGGCGTGGATCTCGTCGGCGAACACGACCAGCGCGCCGAGGTCGCGGGCGACCGGGCTGGCGGCGGTGCGGATCGCGGCGAGGACGTTGGCCGGGCCGTCCGCGCCGGCCAGGGTGGGGTTGCGCATCGCGCCGGTGACCACGAGCGGGGCCGGACCGGCGTGCAGCAGGTCGAGCAGGTAGGCGGTCTCCTCGATCGTGTCGGTGCCCTGGGTGACGACGACACCGTCGACGTCGCTCGCGGTGCGTTCGGCGATGAGGGCGGCCAGGGCGGTCAGGTCGTCGAAGCCCAGCGAGGCCCCGGGCAATTGGCGGAAGGTGTGGACCCGCACGTCGATGCCGGTGTCGGCCAGGCCGGGGACGGCGGCGATCAGCTGCTCGCCGGTGAGGGTCGGCACCACGCCGCCACCGGCGTTGCTCGACGTCATGGCGATCGTGCCGCCGAGGGAGAGCATCAGGACCGATGCCGGCGTCTGTGCCACCGCTTCTCCTTGTCCGTATGGTGTGCCTGCGGCAGCCTGCCACAGGCTCGGGGTCGAGTGGAATGTCACGTCAGTCGGCCCAGGTAGTGGCAGGCGGCGTTGAGGCCGTCGGTGGACAGCAGGCGGCTGCGTGGTCGCAGGAGGCCGTCGATGCCGGCGGTGGCGAGCTCGGAGCAGCGCTGGCGCAGCCAGGACCAGTTGAGGCCGAGGTATTCGGCGATGGCCATCAGGCGCTGACCGGAGCGATGGGCCGTGGTGATCGAGTCGGCTTGGCCGCCCCGTGCGACATCGTCGTACCGGCGCAGGGCGGTGCGCCGGTCAAGGGCATCGACGTGCCATAGCCCGTCGGAGCGCACCCAGTTGGCGAGGAGGACTTGCGCGTGGGGTGCGAGCACGAAGCCTTCAACAGCGCCGTAGCCGGGGTCGGGGTTGACGTGGACCGCGATGCGCAGCGACTCCATGAACGCGGCCGATAGCAGCAGCAGGACGCGTTCTGCCTCGGGACTTGCGCGTACCGCGGCTTCGGGGATGCAGAAGATCCGTGTGACCGGGGAGGTGGGGGTGGTGAACCGGCGGCTCGTGGCGCACAGGTAGTCAATCTTGTGGCGGAACAGCAGCCAGGTGCTTGCTTCTTCGCCGTACTGCTCGCTGGTCCAGAAGACCGGCCGATCCGCCACCGTGGTGAGGTGGCGGCTGATGTAGCGGGCGCAGAAGTCCGAACCGAGCCACATCTGGCTGACCGGGGTGAGGTCTGCTGCGGCGTCCCGGCTGACCGCGGAGCCGGGCAGCTCGGCGTAGCGGCGGAGTCTGGGCATGCTCTCGGCGAGCGCGGCGTCATCGTTGAGGAGGGCGTCGTCCATGCCGCACAGCGCCCAGATGATGCCGAGGGTGAGGGCGTCGAGGCGGTAGGCCGGTGAGATTGCACCGGCTCCCAGCGGCGGCCCGGCTGCTACGGCGATGGCGGGCTCGTCGCCGTGGCGTAGTTCCGCGACGGCGAGGTTTCGTAGCCCCGCGGCCACGACGTGGCGCGAGCCGCCGTCCCTGAGGGGCGGGAGGGTCGGGGCATGCGGCTGTGGAGGAGCCGCGGTCAGGGTGAGCGTGGTCGTGGGCAGCGCGCGGCCGAACGGCAGGGTCAGGAGCCGGTCGACCGGCCACGCCGGCGGCGGGACTGTCAGCTGTACCCCGGGTAGGGCCGCTGCCAGCCGGCCTTGGGTGCCGCCGGTGAGGTCTGCGGTGACACCAAGGGTGGTCCTCAACGCGTCAGCGTATGTCGATCCTAGAGACGGGGCCGTGCGTCGCTGGTGCGCGACGGCGGTGCGCACGGCGCGGGCGGTGGCGGCGGCCACGGCCCGCTCCTGTTTGCGTTCGAGTTCGACCAGGGGCAGGAGACGGGCGAGGGCGCCGCAGGTGTCCAGGGCCGTGTCGCAATCGGTGGTGAACGTGGTCGTCGGCCAGCGCAGCGCCTTCTCGACCTTGGCGACAAGATCTGCGCTGACGTGCAGTCGCTCACCCAGTTGCGCTTGTGACCAGCCGCGCCGCTCCCGCCACGATCGCAGCTGCGCGCCGAAGTAGTGCCTGGCCGAGGTGTGCGGCGAAAGCTGGCGTGGAGTCTGGGCCATCCCATCCTCACGGAGTGGGCCGACCGCGTGCGCCGGCGAGGGCGCGCAGGTGGCGGCTGCTCGGTAGCGGTACGAGTTACCGTACACGTTGCTCAATTCGATGTCCGCCCCTTTGTGTCACCACAGGTGAAACGGCCCGCTGTTCAGGCGGAGCGCGTGGCGGCAACCTCGAGCGCGGCGTCGAAGACGTCTGCCGACTGACCCCTGGGGTACTGCGGGACCGCCTGGGGGTCAGTTTTGAAGGTGGCGTTGACGCACGTCCGGCCGGGGCGACGGTGTCCACGGTCGCGTAGCCGGGGCCAGCCGTTGATACCGGTGATGCGGACGGTCGGATTGTCCGAGGGCGCTGGCTGGCCTGGCAGGTTCGAAGGTGGGGACGCTTAACGTGACCGGGGTGGCGGGAAAGCGACCGTCAGGGGCTACCGTGCCGGCTGCGGAGGAAGGGGTGAAGGCTCGGCAATGATCAGGTCTGTGGTGTTCGACGTGGGTGAGACGCTGCTGGACGACACGCGGGAGTTCGCCGCGTGGGCGGACTGGATCGGCGTGCCACGCCATACGTTCTCGGCGGTGCTCGGTGCCGTGACGGCGCAGGGCCGCAACAATGCGGAGACGTTTCAGTACTTCCGCCCAGGCTTCGACCTGCTCAAGGAGCGGGAGCGCCGGGAGGAGGCGGGACTGGGCGAGCAGATCGACGCCGCCGATCTCTATTCGGACGTGCTACCGGCGCTGACACGTCTGCGAGCCGGCGGACTGTGGGTCGGCATTGCGGGAAACCAGACCGCCCGAGCCGCTGCCCTGCTGCGAGCGCTGAACCTGCCGGTTGATGCGATCGCCACCTCTGGTGAGTGGGGTGTGGTCAAGCCTGATGCGGCGTTCTTCGATCGGGTCGCGAAGTTTGCCCGAGGCGAACGTGCCGAGATCGTCTATGTCGGGGATCACCGTGACAACGACCTGATTCCGGCGCATGCCGCGGGTTTCCGTACAGCGTTGATCCGCCGCGGCCCCTGGGGCTATCTCTGGGCCGACGAACCGCAGGTGCGTCAGACCGCGGACTGGGTGGTGGACTCGTTGACCGATCTCGTCGACGTGCTGGCGCCTATGACCTGAGGCCCGCCGCGACACCGGTCCACCGCGCCAGGTCGCGCAGCGTGGATGACGGTGAGGGTACTCGGTGGCTGAGGGTCAGCAGTGCCGCCTTGACCTGCGGGTGGTAGCGGACGTGTTGGGGTGCGACCTTCCGCGCGGCCTGAAGCGTGGTGACGGCATCCTCGTACCGGCCGCACCGAGTCTGGGCGTCGGCGAGGTCGACGAAGAAGTGCGAGCGCCGCTCGGCGGGCACTCTCAGCGGGGGCACCCAACCGGAGGCGATGCGCAGGGCGTCAGCCGGATCGCCAGCGTCCATCGCCAGCGAGACGTGATGGATGCGCACCGAGGCGGGGCCGAATGCGGTGCCGGCGTAGACGCCTTCCTGGATATGTGCGGCGACCCCAGCCGCTTCATCGATATGGTCACGTGCCCGGTCTGGTCGGCCGGCGCGCGCCGCCAACACGGCCGCCCGCATATGCAGAGCACCGTATGCCGCTGTGGAAACGTCCCCGATAGGAGTCATCGCAGTGGCGGCTCGCTCCAACATGCGACGACCGATGTCCCATTCGCCGCTGGCGAAGAAGATCTCCGCCCGGACGTAGGCCGCAGCCGCGATTGTCGGCGCGTCGCCGGATTCCTCGGCCATGAGGGTCAGAATGCCGATGATGCGCGCTGAGAGGTCGTAGAGCCCGAACTTGTCCGCGATCGCGTCCGCGGCGCGGAACGCTTGGGCGAGCAGTCGGGCCAGTTCCGCCCGCCGCTGCCCATGGGCGGCGTGGTAGGCGCGCAGATACGCGGGTAATGCGGATGGCAATTCCTCGGCGAGCCCGACGTACTGCGAGGCCAGCCGCATCCCGACGAACCGTTCGACGCCGTGCCGTACCTCGTCCAGCGGCGGCGACGGCCCATCGTCGGGGAGATCGTAGGCATTAAGCACTCGCCGTAACGCTGGTAGGTGTGCGAGCACCGTCTCCCGTTCCACCGCGCCGGGGGTGGCGCGGACGCCTCGATGCTCGGCCTCGGCGGCGGCCCACAGGGCGACGAGTTCGCCGTCGCAGGCGAGCGCCCGGTCGCAGCGATCGACAAGGTCGTGATTCGCGCGTCGCTCACCCTTCTCGATCTTGCCGATGAGATCCCCGCTGACGTGCACCAGTCGTCCGAGTGTGTGCTGGGACAGCTCGCGCTCCACGCGCCGCTGTCGTAGTCGGGCACCGAAGAGATGCGCCGCCGACAGCGACGGCTGCAGCGATCGCGATCTCTGTCCCATGGCCTTTCTGGTCCGAACCCAGTCGCGGCAGTTCTCCGGATCTGTAGCGTCGCCCGAGATGCAGTAGCACTAATCGATGTTATGGCAGCTCGATGTCGCGCGGCTGCCTGCACCAGCGCAGTTGTCGCCGCATGCGGACAGAGTCGATAGTTCGCATGCGGCGATCGGTCGACGCCAAGGAGCGCGGGGCGGGGCTGGTGCGGCACAGCGGCCGGGTGGCGGACGCACTGACCATGCGCGGCCTGCTGTCCCACGCGGCCGGCGCCCGACCGCCCAGCGCACTCGATGGGTCGACCTGTCCTCGCAGTCGGGTCAGCCTGGCCGGGTCGCGATGATCGCCTCGGTACGGATGACCTGGATGTAGCGGCCCGAGGGGTTGGTCGCGGTCAGTGCCCGGCGAAGGTCGGCCTCGTAGGCGTCCTTATTGTCGCCCAGCAGTGCGGGTGCGGAGTACGAGTAGGAGAACTGCAGGCCGACGACCTGGTCGAGGGTTCGTTCCAACTCCCAGGTCCAGCTGACGACCTCTACGTGGCCGAACGGCGAGTGCCGTAGTACCTCCTCGTGTCGCTGCTCGGGATGGGTGTAGGTGCCCGAGCCAGCGCGGCGTTCCGGACCCAGCCACGTGGCGCGTACCTCGGTGACCACGTCTTCCCACGGCGGCGGCGCCGAAGCCCCTGCCGGCCCGCCGCTGGCCACGACGACGGCACCGTTCGCGACGATCATGCGGTCGAGTGTTCGTAGCACCTCGGGGCGGTCCATCCAGTGGAACGATGCACCCATGGTCACTAGATCCAGTTGGTCAAGCCCCATGGTCGGTAGTTGGTAGGAGTCGCCCACCCGCCAGTGGATGTTCGTGATCCCGCGCTCCGCTGCCAGGGTGCGGCCCTCGTCGAGCATGGTCGGCTCCGGGTCGACCGCGATCACTTCACGGACGTCCGCGGAGAGGGGGACGGCGATCTGGCCAGGGCCGCAGCCAAGGTCCAGGGCGCGCTGCGTGCCGTCGAGGCCGAACCGTTCGCGTAGGTAGGTGAAGAACTCGCGGGGATACCCGGGGCGGTACCGGGCGTAGTACGGGGCGGTTGATCGGAAGAGTTCGTCGGGCTGGTACTTCACCGTGCCGGCTCCTTCGGTGTGTTTGCTGACTCGCGGACATCCGGGCGACGTCCGTCAGGGACCGGTCCGGTGGCAGGCGTATCCGCCTCGTGCGTGGCCCGCGACCCACAGCGGAGGCCAGCCATGGCGGCCCGTAGCGGGGCGGCGCCAGCGCCCTTCACCAGAGAACCATCCGGGGCCCGGTCTGGCGCGCCAAGTAGCTGGCGCTCCACAGGGGATAAATCGTTACGTGCGAGAAGTTCCGGTGACGGGTCGTCGACCCGCGCGAGCCAGCGGTAGCCGTATTGCATCATCAGCGCAAGTCGTGGTTTGCCGGAGGTGTTGATCCCGCCGGCATGCCAGGTGCGGTTATCGAAGAGAACCGCATCGCACGGTCCGATGTCTGGCGTGATGGCTGCGGGTGGGTCGACGGCGCCGGCGGGGATGGCGGGACGTTCGGTCAGTAGGTGACTGCCTGGAAGGAACACGGTGATCCCGGAGTCTGGCGTGAGGTCGGTCAGATAGTAGGCGCACTTGACCGCCATACGCGGCACGTTTTCGTAGCCGAGGTCCTCCGCTACGCCGTACATGTCACGGTGCCAGCCTGGCCGTTCAGGTGTACGAATCGTGCGCGGTCCGTCGGCCGACAGTGACGGTAGGGCGACCAGGTGGCTCGACAGGAGGTGGATGTTCGGGCTGAGTAACGCCACGATGATGGAGAGGACGTTCGGGTTGGCAACCAGTGGCCGGAAGGCGTCGTCCAAGCCCACGCAGCCGCGAAATCCGTCCTTGCCGTCGGCGCCACGGTCGCGGCCGCGTGTCCGGTTCGAGGCGAGTAGGGCCTCACACGCCCGCCGCAGCACAAGGCGCTGGTGAGGGTCGATCGCGTCGCGGACGACCACGATGCCACGTTCGTTGAATTCGTCAATCAGACGGAGATCGGGGCGGGGAAACATGAGGTGCTCGTCTCATTCCTGTCAGCAGGCGGTGCAGATCGCAGCAGCGCTATGGCACGCGAGGCGAGGGAGTCGCTGTCCATGCCCGACTGGCGTAACAGGCATGTGGCGGACATCGGCCGTCCGGGATCGACATAGCCCACGATCGTGAACCTTTCGGGTGCCGGACGCGGCCACAGGAGAGCGCGGGCGGCCTCGGGGAAGAACGGGACGGCCAATAGGACCGGGGTGGTGACGCCGAAGATCGCCGTGAACCGCTCGGCGGACAGGCCCAGCGGCCATGTATGGGGACTGCCGAGTGCGGTCAGATCGTGAATGGCGACGAACCGTAAGTGCACGTCGGGAAGCCTGGTACGTAGCGTTCGTGCCGCGGCAGTCATCTCACGCGCTGCGATATCGCCCGCTGCAGCGAGCACGAGATCCGGGCTTTCGGGGTCGGTGAGGTGGGGCCAGACCGCGAGTCCGTCACGCAGCTCGACGTCGAGCGTGTCGAGCGGATGTTCCGGCACGGGATGTTTGCTGGCAATCACGACGGAACATCGGTCGAGCTTGCGTAGCGCGAAGGTGAGGCTCGCCGCCGCTCTCGGAGCGTCGGCAGGCGTCTGCACGTGCACCGATGGGTCCTCGGTGGCGAGCAGCGCCGAGACGAACCCAGGGTTCTGGTGGCTGTAGGTGTTGTTCCACCCGAGGCTGGTGATCAGGTACACGACGCTGGGCTTGGCCGGACGCTGTGCGTGGCGCGCGAGTGCTCGATACTTCAGGTGCTGGGTAAGCAGGCTCGACGCGATCGGTGCGAACGCTTCGTACGTGGCCACCACCGAGCGCCTGCCGGTCTCGAGGTAACCCTGCGCCCACGCGTGGCAGATCTCCTCATTGAGGACCTCGACAACCCAGGGTGGGGTGTGACCCATCGGATCGGACAAGCCTATTCGATTGGATGCCAGCTCGTCCGGGCTGAACAGTCGAAATCCGCCGGTGGCTGCGCTGTCCGCGAGTACTTTCGTGATCGATTCGGAGAAGCTCATGCCTGTTGCGGCGGCCGCGCGCACAGTGCAGGACTGCACGCAGCCCCGGGGCGCGCCGAGGTTTGGCGTACGTGGCGATGGCGGACCGCACAGCGCGGCGGATACCGGTGTGGTGGGGCGGCCGTGGGGGTCGAGCAGTTCGGCCGGCCGGTACGACAGCAGCCAGGAATACAGCGCATCCCGTTCGGCCCGATTGTCGCGGGGGTCAACGAGCGGGGTCTTGTGTACCCGGGGAGTGGCCCCGATCCGGATCCCGTCCACGGTTTCCGGGCCGGTGTGCCCCTTGGGCAGGGTGCAGATGAGCACGGACGAGGGCCCATCCTCCAGAGGGGCGGCAGCGGACAGCGCCGCGGCGAGGGCCTCCGGCATATCGCTGGGGGCGTCCACCACGAACGGTCGGTATCCGAGTCCGTCAAGGTACCGCTGGACCGATTGGGGGCCGAGCCGCCCGAGCAGGGATGTGCCACCCATGCGTAGACCGTTGAGAAGGATGACGGGCAACACCCGGCCGTGCATGCCAGTTCCGCGAAGTGCATGAGCAGCCAGCCAGGCGGCAGCCGTCGCGCCGGTTTCGCACTCACCGTCACCGATGAGTGCGACGACCAAGCGGTCCGGGGCGTCCAGTGCCGCACCGTGGGCGAAGGAGAGGGCCGGACCGAGCTGGCCACCCATGTAGAGCTGGTCAGGAAGGAGCGGTGTGATCTCACCGCCGAGGTCGTCCGGGTGCGGAAAATCGGTGACCAGCGCACGCAGCCCGGCGGCAGACTGCCGGAACCGCGGATAGACATGCCCGAGTCGTCGAGTCAGGTACCCGTACGCAAGGGCTGCCGGCCCGGCGTGACCGGCGCCATGTACCACGATCGCGTCATTACTGGCAGGCGCATGGGCGAAAATCGGGCCGAGGCTCGCCAGCAGAAGATTGACCGATGGGCAGGTGCCCCAATGGCCGGACGGGTGCTCCTTCACATCCTCCGCGGTAATGGGCCGCTCGAGCAGGAGGTTGTCGCGCAGGTACAGCTGCGCGGCCGACAGGTAGTTCAACGCCCGCCAGGCCGCGTCGACGCAGTCGCGAGGCACGGTAGCCTCGGCGATGGCGGCTGCTTGCGCCCAGGGATTGCCGCGTCTAGACGTCACGGCGGCTCCTCGCCTCGACGGCCGCCACCGCTGCCGCGACGCGGCCTGCGCGCACATCGGGCGAGCCGGCCTCCCCGATGAGCAGCAGGAGCTGGTCCACCTCGTGGTCGGGAAGGTCGGCAAGATCCAGGCCAGCGGTTGCCAAGGCGGATGCCAGGTCGTGCGGGACACGGCGCACACGGCGACGTGACAGAGGCCGTACAGTCACCGGAACACGACCGTTGGCCACCGTGCTGGGTCGGTCGAGCCGGAGCGCGAGCTGACCGGCCACGACGAGCGCCACCCGCACCGACGCTGGCGCGTCGCCGATAGCCACCCGAAGCCGGTGCCCCCGAGAGTTGCCGACCGGCGCACGTAACGGCAGTACCAGCAGGGTCCGGCCAGCTACCTCCCGGACCTGCCCGATGACGCTGACATGGTTACGGGGATCGACTGGGAGCGGTTGAAGGTCGCTCATTCCGCGGTCCGCCGCTGGTGAGGTACCGGTGGTAGCGCGGCGATGGTGACCGAGCCCGCTACGGCGCCGGGCCCTCGTGTCGCCTTGGCCGCAAACAGGCACCGATCGACAGCCGAGACGAGGTGCACGTACAGGTGCCGACTCCATCCTGGGCCCGGCCCCACAGCCGGCAGATCGGTGCGGGACAGGATCGCCAAGGCGAAGGAGACCGTACGCGGCAGTTCGGTAGCGAGCAGACGGGCAAGACAGACGACGCTGTCATGGAAGACAGCCAGCCCTTCGGTCTGCGCGGCCAAGATGATCTCGTCACCGCCGAACGTTGAGGCGCACCCGCCGCTGAAGTCCTGCCGGTGGAACCAGGACGTGGTGACCTCGCCCAGTTGCCGCATCAGTGCGTTGCCTGCCAGATGCCCGAAGCTCATCGGGTCGGCCACGTTGGCCGCCTCGACGTACTCCTTGAGATGATCGACGTCGCCGACCGCGAGCCCTACCGTTTGGCCGTTTTGCAGGGACTGCCACAACAGCGCGGGGAACTCGTCATCGAAGTCCGGATAGGCAACGAGGCCCGTGATCGGATCGTGTCGGGCGGCGGTGCACCATCCTCCGGCAACGGGCAGAGCAGCCTGCTGACGGACCGCTGTCACCATGCGCTGAGCGGATGTGACCTGTAGGCCCTTCGGTCGCTGTGCGCTGGTCACGCTCGGCCCCTTAGCTCAGCCGTCGTTGCCTCGGTAACAGGCCCCGGGGGAAGGAAGTCGACCAGTTCGAGAAGAGTACCGATCCGAGGTACATCAGGGTGACTGGTTGCCGGGGACTCCTCGTCTCGCGACAGATGGATAGCCTGCCAGCCAGCGGCCAGCGCTCCTATCACGTTGCTTTCCCACGAGTCCCCGACGTGCACAATCGTGTGCGGCTCGAGCCCGGTGCGGTCGATGACAGCGCGAAACGCGGTCGGCTCTGGTGTGCAGAAGCCGATCTCCCAGCTGTGTAGGACGAGCTCGGCGTAGGAGTAAAAGTCAGGCACAGGGCCAGGATCTAGATAGCCGACGGCGTTGCTGAGGTAGAAGATCCGCCACCCGCCCCGCGTCAACGTCTCCAGCGTGGTGACGGCGTCGGCATACAGGCGAGGCTGGCTGATGTCGGTGCGGCGGCGTCGTATGACGTCGGCGACCACGCCGGCGTCCTCGCGGCGTCCGCAGCCTTCGGCTACCACGGCTCCCAGACTGTCTGGCGTCGTACGCCTGCGCTTGCCATGTTCGATCAACAGATCTCGTACGAGTGGCCGGTCCACGCCGAGCAACGCGGAGATCTCCTCGGCGAGCGTGCCGCGTTCCATCTCTACTAACGTGCCGCCGATGTCGAAGCAGATCGCTCTGAGCAGATCAGGACGCACGGATACCTCCCACGGTGAGGGTCAGTCGGTCGTCGTTGGCTACGCGGTAGCGACTGGTGAGACCGACTCCGTCGGGCAACGGCAGCAGACCGCCTGCCGGCACTGGGGGCTGTTCGAGAACGTGATGTCGGCGCGGATCAAGGGTGAGGTGGTATTCGACGGCTGGGATGGTGGCGTCATCGCAGAGCGCGGCCAGGTGGAGCGCCGCAGGGAGACTCGATGCGTGCGGGAAGCTTGGCAGGCCGCAACTGGCCGCAAGGTCAACCATCGCCAGAGCGTGGGTCAGGCCGCCATGCCAGGCGACGTCAGGTTGCCAGACCTGCACGCGCCCCGAAACGATCGTGGCGATCTGGTCCTCGGGGTCGTAGGCGTGCTCCCCGGCGGCCAGCGGGACGTGCACCCCGGGCCACGCCGGCGAGTCGCCGGCCAAGGGCTCCTCGACCCACGTGACGTCCGCCTCGACCAGCGCCGGAAGCAACCTCAACAGATAGGCGCTGCTCCAGCGACCGATACCATCGATCATCAATCGTGCGTCAGGCCCGATCGCTTCCCGAAGACGGTGCAAACGGCCGATGTCCGCGCGGGGGCTTTCGTCGCGATCGACGCCGGTCAGCCGCCACTTCTGTCCCCAGAATCGGGATTCAACGATCCAACGTGCGATGTCCGGTGCGAGTGGATGGCCGACGTCGATGCCGAACGCCGTGGCGTACGCCGGGACAGCGTCGCGGTAACGTCCGCCCAGCAGGTCGGCCACGGTTCGGCAGGCGCGCCGGCTGCGCAGGTCCCACAGCGCGAGCTCAACGGCCGAAACGGCTAGCCGGAAGTGTGGTCCGCTACAGTGGCGACCAATGACGGGCAGTCGGCTCAGCCAGCGCCAGGCGTCAACGGGGCAGCCGACCAGGGCGGGCGCGATTTGGTCGCGGATGACCTCGATGACAGCCGCACTGCAAGGGCCGAACATGCCGACCGCTCCGTCGCTATCGTGAACCTCTATGACATACCGACGCTGGGTCTCCGGCCACGGCGGACGGGTTGGCCGACTCACGGCCGCTTCGGCCCACTCGGGCAGGACGCCGTCAGCCGTCTGGGGCTGAGCCGTGAGCGCAGTCGTCCGCAGCTCTCGGATGACTGCGCCCGGTGCGGGTGCTGGCACGTCAGCCGCCTCAGATCCGGGTGCCCGACAGCGGCTCGTCGGCGAAGCTGAAATACCACAGCGGCCGGTAGTTCTCCCAGGACCTCGGGCGAAGCCCAGTCGGTGCGAACAGCCGTTCAAGCTCTCTGCGCATGCGCAGGTAGTACTCGATTTCGCGTGCACCGTCGGCGGCGAACACGTCCATCAGGTCGTTGTGCGGCTGGTATACCTGAAAGCGGGGAAACGTCGTGGTGACCGGAACGAACCGGGTGAGATGCTCGACGGCGACCTCAGGCGAGTCCAGGCCAACGATGTAGGTGAAATCGGTGACGATGCCCCTGTCCTTTGCCGTCGCCAGAACTTCCACCATTTGAGTCGGCGTCAGCCTGGCCTTCGACTCCTTAAGGATGAGAGGGCGGCGGCTAAAGCACTCGGCTGTCAGAGTGAGGTGGAAAGGTCCAATCGCAGCGGCCTTATCCAAGCCCTCACGGGACGTCAGAACACTGCTCAGGAAGTGAATATCGCCGGAGCAGCCGTGCGCGGCCATCGCGGCGCGAACTTGGCGCAGGTGGTCAACCGCCAGGTGCTCGTAATGGAAGCAACCGGTGCAGACGGTCACCGTCTCCACTTCCGATAGATCTCTCAAGTCGAAGTCGGACACAATGGCGGCGAGGTACGCGTCCAGATCGGCCAACGCGGCTAACCGCGGGTCCGACGACGCCTCGAGAGTGTTTGGGCAGAAGACACACCCGGTGCACTGACTGCGTGCGTTCGAGTTCAGCGTCAGGACCTTGCGGCCGTTGCGCCAATATCCCAGCACTGCGTCGTCGTCCTCCAGCGCGTCCACGACGCCGATACGGCGGCCGTTGAGGCACAACCTGTGCTCGTCGAGTTCGAAGGGGGATCCGCTCCGGCCGAGGGACAAGATTAGGTAAAGCTGCTCGTCCGGTCGCGAATCAAGGCGCAACCGAAATCTCATCCGCGCCTTGTCCAGGCGCGACCGCACCCCACACGAATTGAGTGCGATGAGGAGAATGTCCTCCTCGTTTATTCCCCATTCTCGGGAAAGGCTGCTGACTTGTTCAAGGCTATTGATCATCGCCAGCTCCGCTTTCTGTTGTGACTCGGGCGTTGTGTCCGGTCCTACGGATGGAGCGGGCCGCCTACGGGCCGCAGCCACATCGTCCGCTTCCACACCTGCGCTGAGGTACCCCGCGTATGCGGACAAGAGAGTTGTCCGCATGGACCTCTCGCTCAGTGGATGCCGAAACCGGGCGCGAGCTTTCCGTCCCGCCGCCATGGCGGCCGGCCGACGTGCTGCTGCCTGGATGCCCAGACTGGGTTCACGTCAGCGCTGGCACGGGCCGCGCCTGCGGTAGAAGATCGAATGGGCAGCGTGGTTCGCTGCGGGAACGGCGCGTCATTTCAAAAGTTCGGACGGAGCGGTGCTCGCGTTCACGCCCGCTGATTGAGGTGGGTCACGTCGTTGTGCTGAACAAGCTGCCATCGTTGTTCGACTACGACGCCGGCGTACTCGCGGACGGGGCGCAGGGTGGTGACGGCGGTGTGGTCGAGGGCGAGCTTTAGCCGGCCGAGGGTGTCGACGCCCAGGAGCAGGTGGAACGCGGCGGTGAGGGTCTCGCTGTGGCCGACAACGAGGACCCTGCCGGTGAGGTCATCGAGGATCGTCTGCAGGCAGGCGCTTGCGCGTGCCAAATAGGCTGCCCAGGTTTCGGCGCTCGCGCTGGCGGGCCGGACGGGGTTGTCCGGGTCGGTACCGGCGGCGCGGGCTTCGGCCCAGGTGAGTCCTTCGGCGGTGCCCGGGTCGGGAACGCGAAGGTCGTGCTGCCCGGTCACGGGTAGGTGTAGCGCTTCGGCGATGATGTCGGCGGTCTCGCGAGCCCGCGGGGTAGTGCTGGCGTGGATGGCGGTGACAGGCGCTTCGGCGGCGAGTCGTTTGCCCAGGGCTGCGGCCATGTCCCGGCCGCGCGACGTGAGGCCGGTGCAGGATGGCCCGGCAATGATGCCGGCGATGTTGCAGTGCGCTTCGCCGTGCCGGGCGATGAGCAGCTCAGGGTGGGGAACTGGTGCGGTCATGCGTCGGCGGCGGTGGCGTGGAAGGCGCGACCCTGCAGCATGGCGGTGCGATGCGGGCGGTCCGGCAGCGCGTCAAGCTCCGCCTGGACGTGGTCGACGGCGGCCTGGACGGCAGCCAGCTCACGTGGTGGGAAAGGTGTGGGGATCGGGCTGAGTGGAGTGGCGATTACGCCGGTGGCGCCGGCGCGGACGCTTGCGGCGATACGGCGTGAGGAGCCATCCCAGAGTTGGAAGGTGTCGCCGACGACAGCCCGCAGGGCGGTGATGCCATCGAGTCCGATCTTTGCGATCTTCCCGCCGGCTGGCAGGACGCCGGCAGCTGTCGCGGTGGCGGCCAGGCGGGCGTCGAGCACGGTCGGGGTGTACATGGGGTGGCTGTAGATGTAACTGCCGGGGGGTAGATCGGCGAACAGACGCAGCGCTGCCGCGGTGTCAGGCAGATCCCGCATGACCATCATCGGGGCGATACCCCGCCGGGCGGCTACGGCGAGGTCGTCGTGGTGCCAGCAGCAGGCGATCAACCGGGATGGGTCGATCGTTTCCAGCCAGATGTCGAGCACCTCGGCCCGTTGCGCGACGGTGAGCAGGTCGCCGCGGGTGGTCGAGCCGGACACCAGGAACGCGTCGACCCAGGTGGCGGCGGCGCGCTGGACATACGGCGGCAGGGCGGCGCGGTCGATGCGGCCGTCGGGGGTGAGCGGGGTGAGGGTCGGCACGACGACGGAGCACGTCATGCCGTCACGCTTCCGGCGTGGTAACGGATGGCGGCGTCGATGAGAGCGGCCGCGACGTCGGGCGTGTGCCGGTCGGTGTCGATCCTCAGTGCGAACTCGTCCGGCGTGGCGGTGCGCAGGTCGGTGGCGGTTTCGTCCCAGGCGGTCAGGCGGGCGTCGATGTCACGGCTGCCGCGTAGGCGGGCCCGTTCGGCAGTCACCTCTCGGGGGCACCACAGCAGCACGGTGGTCCACGCGGCCGGGTAGGCCAGCAAGGCGCGTACGCCGGCGACCTGACCCATGTGCACGACCGGTATGTGGCCGGCGGCGAACGCGGCATCGAGGCCGGGCCGGTCGACGATGTACCGGTTGCGGTAACGGGCGTTTTCGTAGATCACCTGACCGGTGGCGCGCAGCGCGGCCAGTTCGTCTTCAGTGGTGATGCGGTAGCCGGTGGAGTCGCCGTGTTCCTCGGCGAGCTTGAGCTTGCCGAACCCTACGTAGCGTGGGTCAAGCCGGTGTAGCGCTGCGGTGATGGTGTCCTTGCCCGCCGCGGGCGGTCCGTACAGGGCGATGCCGGCAGATATCACGAGGGTGAGACTATCTGGCTGAGCCGGCTGGCCTGAGCGGTGAGGGAGACGGGGGCCTGTCTGCCGTTGTCGACGACGAAGTGCGGCACGGCCGGGCGCAGCGATGGGTCGATCCACCTGCTGTATGCGTCCCAGTTGCTGAGCTTCCAGCTGTCTCGGGCGGCGTCACGCTTGGCCAGATAGGCGTACATAGACTCGACATCCGTGTCGACCCAGATCGTCACCGCGTCAACGCCCGTCGTGGCGCACCGGGCCGTGATGCGCCGCAGCCAGGCAAGGTCGGGCAGTTCCTGCAGGAACGGGGCGGTGAGGATCGCAGAGGTGCCGGCGTCGAGCTGGGCGAATGCGGCGGCCATCAGGCAGCGGTACTCGGCCGGGCGGACCTCGCGCAGGTAGGTCGCGGAGTGCCGGTCGTTGGGGTCGGCGTCATGGGCGAGCAGCAGGTTCTCCACCAGCGGCCGGGTGAGCCGGTCCTTGTCCAGCAGTGGCCACCCGGTCATCCGAGTCAACAGTTCGCCGAGTTCGGTCTTGCCGGAGCCGGCGTACCCGCCGATTAGCAGCAGCACCGGCCGGCTGGCATCCTCGTGCAGTCGAGCGCGATAGGCGGCCAGCAACCGCCGCTGCAGTGAACTGATCTCGGGAGCGTGCGGATCCACGGCGGTCGCGCTGGCAGTCGCCTGCTCCAGTACCTCGTAGCCGGAAGGCAATGTGTTGGCGCTAGCACCGTCTGACGTTGCCAGCGTCATGAAGCCTCGTTGCCTATGGCGCTGCTCTTCGACCGCCGGCATGAGGGCCGCCAGCGCGCCGCCGCTGTCCAACACGGCATCGCATGCCTGGGCGAACTCCGACGACGGCCACCGCATCGCCTTCTCGACCTTGCCGATCAGGTCGGCGCTCACATGCAGCCGGTCGCCAAGCTGGGCCTGGGACAATCCTCGGCGTTCCCGCCACCGCCGCAGCTCAGCGCCGAAGCGGTGTCGAGCGGACACATGCGGGTTGAGTACGCGGGGGCTCTGTCCCATCCCTCACCTCCGACCGTCAGTCCATGGATGGCTTCATTGATCCCCTGCCTGGATTAGCGATACCAGGCCGGTACCGCATGCCGGAAGGGAACCCATGCGGACAGCTCAACTGTCCGCATCGACGGCATCGTCAACCGAGTCCTGCGCGCACTCGAACGTCGCTGCGCTGAGAGTGGCACGACGACCGCTGCGGACACACACCAGCGTCATGAGCCGCGTAACGACTGTCCGGGCAGGCATGCGGACAGCACGGTCTGTCCGCATCGACGGTATCGACACGGCTGATAGGCGGCGGCGATGGTCGATGCACAGATCGGCCAGGTCATGTCTGACCGATTTTCTCGGCGGTGATGAGGCATGGCTGGTGGTCGGTTGGCCCATCAGCGTGGCGAGGACTTTCCCTGGTTGAACCCGATGCCAGGACGATACCGGCATTTCATTGAGATCTACTTATCTGGAGGAGGCGGTTACCCCATGGTGAACCGACCCGGCGAGGCCGCGTCCACGGTGATGGTGTAAGAGACGATCACCGAGAAGATCCGGGTTGATGTTATGCGGCGATCTCCGCTGTTGGGGAGTCGTCGGGTGGTGCGGCTTCCCCGTCGATGACGGTCAGCCGGG